>NZ_JBVJJA010000020.1:0-123926 GCF_055586005.1 Micromonospora sp. NPDC051924 | reverse complement strand
AAGGAAAGGTGAGGGAAAAAACGGCGGGGGGGGAGAAACAGCTTCTGCTTTTGGTTTGCCCGAGTGTCGGCCCTCTTCTCCCCCCCCCCCTCGGCGGGGGGGGTCGGGGGGCACCCCCGGGGCCCCCCCCCCCCCCCCCCCCGATTTCCGTCTTCAGCTGTTGAGGACGTCGTACACGTCGGCGGGGGCGGCGCCGATCCTGCCCTCGAACGGCGCGGAGAGATCCGGCTTGAACCCGTGCCCGGAGTAGCTGATCTCCGACGGCTGCTCCGGTTTGCCCGCGCTGGCCGGCAGGGTGAACCGGAAGCCGAGCAGCCGGTGCTGGGCGTCGAGCGTCGCCTCGAACGGGACGCTCGCCCGCTGCTGGGGGGTGAGGCCGGCGAGGTACTTCTCGTCCACCAGGACACTCGTGCCCGGGTCGGCCACCCGGGTCAGGTCGAGGGCGCCGTGGTAGCTGTTCGTGCCCGACGGTTCGGCGGCGGCGATCCCGGTGAACAGTTCGGCGGCGTGCGCGGGGTCACCGAACTGTTCCAGCTTGGCGCGTCGTGCCGGGTCGACCTTGCGCAGGTCGATCCGGGTCCACTGGTCCTTGGTCAGCGGATCGCTGCGGACCAGGTGCTGGCCTCTGCTGTGCAGCACCTCGAACGTCAGGTGCGCCGGGCCGACGCCGTCGCCGACCGCCCGGAACCGCAGCCAGCCGTCCCGCCCGTCGACGGCCCCCGCGCCGATGGTGTCGGGGGTGCGGAACTGGAAGCTGTAGGGGCCGCGCTCCAGCGCCGCCGCCGCCTCGCGCAGGGTCCCCGCCGTATCGGGCGTGGGCGACGCGTCGGCGGCCGGCCCGTCGACGTCGGTCGCCAGGCCGCAGCCGGTCAGGGCGAGCAGAAGGGTCAGGGCCGCCACCGGACTGAGCAGTCTCACCGGACACCTCCGTGCGATCGCTCCGCCGCGCCCGCACGGCGGTCCACCCTGGACTTACCCGGCCCGCGAGCAGGTGAATCCCTGGACTTCCGTGGCTTCCCCGCACCCGGGGGGTCAGCGGCGGATCAGGCCGAGGTCGGTGGCGGCGGCGACCGCCGCGGTCCGCGACTCCACCCCGAGCTTGGTGTAGATCCGCGCCAGGTGCGACTTGACCGTGCCCTCGGTCAGGTGCAGCCGCCGCCCGATCGCCCGGTTGGACAACCCCTGCGCCACCAGCACCAGCACGTCGGTCTCCCGCCGGGTCAGCGTCGTGGCGGGGCTGCGTAGCCGGTGCAGCAGCCGGTCCGCGACCGACGGCGCCAACGCGGTACGCCCAGACGCCGCCGTGCGCACCGCGGCCGCCAACTCCTCCGGCGGCGCGTCCTTGAGCAGGTAGCCCGTCGCGCCGGCCTCGATGGCCGGCAGCGTGTCGGCGTCGGAGTCGTACGTGGTGACCACCACGACCCGCGGCGCGTCCGGCCGGGCGGTGATCGCGGCGGTGGCCTCCGCACCGCTCATCCCTTTGCCGAACCGCAGGTCCATCAGCACCACGTCGATGTCACCGGCGGCCGCGCGGGCCACCGCCTCCTCGGCGGTGGCCGCTTCCGCCACCACCACCAGCCCCGGCTCGGTGGCCAGTACGGCCCGCAGCCCGGCCCGCACCACGGGATGGTCGTCGGCCAGCAGCAGCCGGATCTGTCCGCCCGTCACGGCCGCCGCCCGGCCGGGACGTCGCCGACGGTGACCGGGAGTCGGGCGGTCACCGTCGTGCCCCGGCCCGGCGCGGACCGCACCTGCAGGGTGCCGCCGAGCGCGCCTACCCGGGCCCGCATGGCCGCCAGGCCGAACCCGCCGCCATCCGGCCCGGCCGCGGTGGCGTCCGCGTCGAAGCCGACACCGTCGTCGACCACGTCCACCGCCACCTGGCCGCCGAGATACTCCAGCCGCACCTGCGCGGCGGTGGCGTGCGCGTGGCGGACCGTGTTCGCCAGCGCCGACTGGGCGACCCGCAGCAGGGCGACCTCCTGCGCGGTGGGCAGCGGCACCGGCTCACCGGCGAGGTGGAAACCGGCGGTGAGCCCGTGCCGGGCGGACGTGGTGGCGCACAGCCGCGCCAACGCGTCCGGCAGGGTCGTGCCCTCCAACGCCGGTGGGGCGAGCGCGGCGACGAACCGGCGTGCCTCCGCCAGGTTGTCCACGGCCGCCTGGCGGGCCTGCGTCACGTACCCGGCGGCGGTGTCGGCGGCGTCCGGCAGCGCCCGTTCCGCGGCGCGCAGCAGCAACTGGATGCTGGACAGGCCCTGGGCGATGGTGTCGTGGATCTCCCGTGCCAGGCGCTCCCGTTCGGCCAGCATCCCGGCGGTGTGCTCGGCGGCGGCGAGCTCCGCGCGGGCGGCGGTGAGTTCCTCGATCAGCCGCCGCCGCTGCTCGCTCTCCTGGTAGAGGGCCTGGTAGCCCCACACCACCGCGACCGACACCACCGCGCCGAGGGTCGGGCCGACCGCCACCGCGAGGGTGAACGCGCCCCGGTGGGCGGTGAACGCGACGATCGCCGCGAGCATGGTGGCCGTGACCGCCACCAGCCCGGCACGGCGTGGCAGCAGGTGCAGCTGCAGGAAGTACAGCGGGAAGGCCACCCACACCCCGTCGGCGGACAGGGCCAGCAGCACCAGCCACAGCGCGCCCAGCAGCGCCAGCCAGGCCACCGCGGCCCGCTGCGGGGACCGCGCGCGTGGCAGCCGCCCACCGGCCGCGTACGCCAGCCCCAGCGCCGCCGCGGCGACCACCACGGCGGCGGCGTGCGGCGCGGCGTCGACCACCGCCCGGCCGGCGGCCAGGGCGAGCAGGCCGGCGACCAGCAGGTGCACGCACCAGACCAGCGCCCGGGCGCCCGGCGTGGTGGCGGTGGTGGAGGTGTTCACAGTCCCTCCAGCCTAGGTGCCGGTCACCGCCGCGCCCTCTGCCAAAGGATGGAATCCGCCCACCGACCGACGGCCCGCGAAGAGCCCTCCTGCGCCAGAAGCCGGCCACCGGCGCCGGCGGCGACCGTGGAGGGACAGCGCAACCGTCGTCGAGGAAGCAGGGACCCGTCGTGTACGTGGCATGGAGAGACCTGAGGTTCGCCCGGGGCCGATTCGCCCTCATGGGCGCCGTCGTCGCCCTGATCAGCCTGCTGGTCGGGCTGCTGTCCGGGCTCACCGCCGGGCTGGCCCGGGAGAACGTCTCCGCCGTCACCGACCTGCCCGCCGACCGGATCGCCTTCGCCGCGCCCGCCCCCGGACAGGACCTGTCGTACGCCGACTCCACCGTCACCGAGCGCCAGTGGCGGCGGTGGGCGCAGGCGCCCGGCGTCACCCGCGCCGAGCCGCTGGGCATCACCACCACCCGCGCCACCGCCGGCGACAACACGGCCGGGGTGACCGCGTTCGGGGTACGCGCCGGCTCGCCGCTGGCCCCGGCCGGCGGCCGGCTCGACGACCGGTCCGCCGTGCTGTCCACCCCCGCCGCGGAGGACCTGCGCGTGCGCGCCGGTGACACCGTCAGCCTCGGCGGGCGGACGCTGACCGTCGCCGCCGTCGCCGGGGACGCCGCCTACAGCCACACCCCGGTGATCTGGGTCAGCCTCGACACCTGGCGCGTCGCCGCGCCCCCCACCGGGGCCGCCGGCCCGACCGCCACCGTCATCGCCCTGACCACCACCTCCGCCGTCGACGTCGCCGCCACCGACGCGGCCGCCGGCACGAAGACCGTCCGCACCGGTGACTCGCTCGCCGCGATCGGCTCCTACACCTCGGAGAACGGCTCCCTGCAACTCATGCGTGGCTTCCTGTTCGCCATCGCCGCCCTGGTCATCGGCGCCTTCTTCAGCGTGTGGACCATCCAGCGCAGCGGCGACGTGGCGGTCCTCAAGGCCCTGGGCGCGTCCACCGGCAACCTGCTGCGCGACGCGCTCGGCCAGGCCGCCGTCCTGCTGGCCGGCGGCACCCTGGTCGGCGCCGCCGCCGCGGCCGGCGCCGGCGCCCTGGTCGCCGGGTCCGCCGTGCCGTTCCGGCTCACCCCGGCCACCGTCCTCGGCCCCACCGCCGTGATCATCGCCCTCGGCGTGCTCGGGGCCGCCCTGTCCATCCGCCGGATCACCTCCGTCGACCCGCTGACCGCCCTGGGGAGCGCCCGATGAGCCTGACGCTGACCGACATCACCCTCACCTACCCCGACGGCGCGGGCCGGCTGACCGCCCTCGACCGCGTCACCCTCGACGTGCCCGCCGGCACCCTCACCGCCGTCGTCGGCCCCTCCGGCTCCGGCAAGTCCAGCCTCCTCGCCGTCGCCGCCACCCTGATCACCCCGGACGCCGGCACCGTCACAGTCGCCGGCACCCCCACCACCGGCCTGACCCGCGCCCAACTGGCCGACCTGCGCCGGCGCGCCATCGGCATCGTGTTCCAGCAGCCGAACCTGCTGCCCGCCCTCACCGCCGCCGAACAGCTCCAGGTCATGGCCCACCTCGACGGCCGCGCCCCGGCCCGGGCCCGCCCCCGGGCGATGGCGCTGCTGGACGCCGTCGGCCTCGCCGACCAGGCCGGCCGCCGCCCCCACCAGCTCTCCGGCGGGCAACGGCAACGGGTCAACATCGCCCGCGCGCTGATGAACGACCCGGCCGTGCTGCTGGTCGACGAACCCACCAGCGCCCTCGACCACGACCGCGGCGCCGCCGTCGTCGACCTGATCACCCGGCTGACCCACCAGCGGGGCACCGCCACCGTCCTGGTCACCCACGACCGCACCCACCTGTCCGCCGGCGACCGGATCGCCGAGGTCCACGACGGCCGGCTGCGCGCCCCGGCCCCGACCTGCTGAGCGGCGGCGAAACCGGCGACGTGGACCTTCGGTGACGAATCGGCGCCGACATCCGGCCGCCCGTCGGGGCAGACCCAGGTTCTGGCCGGGTAGCCTTCGGCGCGTGATCGTGGTGAGGTGCCGGTGACGACGCTCGACCGGGAAGAGACCCGTGCCACCGACGTGGCACGCGACGGGGCGCGCCCGCGCCCCCTGCCGCTGACCGTGGCCCTGCCGATGGCCGTCGTCGCCGGCCTGGCGCTGCTGGCGGCGTTCCCCCCGTACGGGGTGTGGGCGTTGGCCCCGGTCGGGGTGGCGCTGCTCGCCGCCGCCACCCACCGGCGGCGGCTGCGGGCCGGCGCCGGACTGGGCTTCGTCGCCGGGGTGGCGCTGTTCGCGCCGCTGCTGGAGTGGACCAACCTGCACACCGGCTACCTGCCGTGGCTGCTGCTGTCGCTGCTGCAGGCGGCTTACCTGGCGCTGCTGGGCGCCGCCACCGCCTGGGTGTCGCCGCTGGTCGACCGGTACCGGTGGTGGGCCTGGCCGGCGGTCACCGGGCTGCTGTGGGTGGGGCAGGAGGCGCTGCGCGACCGGACCCCGTTCGGTGGGTTCCCGTGGGGGCGGCTGGCGTTCAGCCAGGACACCTCCCCGCTGCTGCGGCTGGCCGCCCTCGGCGGCGCCCCGCTGGTCACCTTCGCCGTCGCGCTCGCCGGTGGGCTGCTGGTCACCCTCGCCTGGCGCGACTGGCGCCGGCCCGCGGGGCAGTGGCGGCCGGTGGCCGGGCTGACCGTCGCCCTCGCGGCGCTGCTCGCCGTCCCCGGCGGCGTCCCCACCGGTGTACGCGGCGGCGGCGACACCATCACCGTCGCCATCGTGCAGGGCAACGTGCCCCGCCTCGGGCTGGACTTCAACGCCCAGCGGGAGGCCGTGCTCAACAACCACGTCGAGGCCACCCTGAAGCTCGCCGAACAGGTGGCCGCCGGCGCCCAGCGCCGCCCCGACCTGGTGGTGTGGCCGGAGAACTCCAGCGACATCGACCCGCTGCGCAACCCCGACGCCGGCTACCGGATCTCCCAGGCCGCCGACGTGATCGGCGCGCCGATCCTGGTCGGCGCGGTGCTGCTCGGCCCCGGCGACGGGCAGGTCCGCAACGCCGGCCTGCTGTGGCGCCCCGGCAGCGGCCCCGACCTCGACCAGCTCTACACCAAGCGGCACCCGGTGCCGTTCGCCGAGTACATCCCGCTGCGCAAGATCGCCCGGATGGTCAGCTCCGAGGTCGACCGGGTCCGCTCCGACTTCGTCCCCGGCACCCGCGCCGGGGTGCTGGCGACCGGCGACGTCACCCTCGGCGACGTGATCTGCTTCGAGGTCGCCTACGACGGCCTGGTCCGCGACACGGTCACCGGTGGCGGGCAGCTGCTGGTGGTGCAGACCAACAACGCCACCTTCGACGTGGCCGAAGCCCGGCAGCAGCTGGCCATGGTGCGGCTGCGCGCCGTCGAGCACGGCCGCAACGCCCTGATGGCCTCCACGGTCGGAGTGTCCGGGTTCGTTACCCCCGACGGGCGGGTAGACGGGGCCACCGGGTTCAACACCGCGGCCGTCGTGGTGCGGCAGATGCGGCTCGGCGACGGGCGTACGCCGGCCACCGCGGCCGGGGTGTGGCCGGAGGTGGCCCTCGCGGCGCTCGCCGTCGCGGCCCTGGCCGGCGCGGCCGTGCTGCGCCGACGGCGGGAGGTCGACCCGGGCTAGGCGACGGTGCCGGTACGCCGGCGGGGAGGCGGTACGACGGTGGTCCTGGCAGCCCACAGCAGGACGGTCGGCCACCCCGGGGTGGGGCGGGTGCTCGTGGTCGTCCCCACCTACAACGAGGCCGACAACGTCAGCCGGATCGTCGCCCGGGTCCGCGTGGCGGCGCCGGCGGTGGACATCCTCGTCGCCGACGACAACAGCCCCGACGGCACCGGGGCGATCGCCGACCGGCTGGCCTGCGCCGACCCGCACGTGCACGTGCTGCACCGCCAGGGCAAGGAAGGCCTCGGCGCGGCCTACCTGGCCGGTTTCGCCTGGGCCCGGCAGCGCGGCTACGACGCCGTGGTGGAGATGGACGCCGACGGCTCGCACGCCCCGGAGGACCTGCCGGCGCTGTTGGAGGCCGCCCGCGACGCGGACGTGGTGATCGGCTCCCGGTGGACCCGCGGCGCCCGGGTGGTGAACTGGCCGCTGCACCGGCTGCTGCTGTCTCGCTGCGGCAACCTGTACGCGCGGCTCGCCCTGGGCATGCCGGTCTCCGACGCCACCGGCGGCTACCGGGTGTACCGGTCGAGCGCGTTGGACGCCATCGACCTGGACTCGGTGCGCTCCCAGGGCTACGCGTTCCAGGTCGAGCTGTCCCGGCTGGCGCACCGGGCCGGGGTGCGGATGGTCGAGGTGCCGATCACCTTCGTCGAGCGGGAACACGGCGACAGCAAGATGAGCCCGCTGATCGTGGCCGAGGCGCTGTGGCGGATCACCACCTGGGGGCTGCGGGACCGGCGTGCCGCGGCGCGCCGCCCCGACGCGTTGGCCCGGTGGCCGTGAGCGCGGGCGTGTCATGCTGGAAGGGCGTGATGACGCCCATGGCTGATGAGGTGAGATGCGCCGAGGACTGAGGTACGTACCACCGGCCCTGCTGCTGCTCGCGGTGCTGGAGCTGACCGTGTTCGTCCTGGTGGGCCGGGGCATCGGCTTCGGGTCCGCGCTGCTGCTGATGTTCGCGGCGTCCCTGCTCGGCCTGGTGTTGCTGCGCCGGGAGGGCATGCGGGCGTGGCGGGGCTTCCGCGCCGCCGTGGAGTCCCGGCAGCCGCCGGGTCGGCAGGTCACCGACGGCCTGGTCGGCCTGCTGGGTGCGCTGCTGCTGGCCCTGCCGGGCCTGGTCAGCGGCGTGTTGGGGCTGCTGTTGCTGGTGCCGCCGGTGCGCCGGCTGGCCCGGGTCGGGGTGCAACGGGCCGCGGAGCGCCGGGTGTCGTCGATGGTCGCCGGTGACCTGTTCGGGCCGCGCGTGGTCCGGGTCCGCCGCGGCGCGCCGCAGACCCCGCCGCCGGCCGGCCCGCCGCCGGCCGGACCGCAGCAGCCGGTGCCCCCGCGGGAGCCCGGCCGGGCCATCGAGGGCGAGATCGTCCAGTGAGAAAACCCCGTACGTGACGAAACGCCCCCGGGTGATCCCGGGGGCGTTTCGGTCGTCCGGTGCTGCTCAGGCGCGACCGCGGCGGGTGCGGACCTCCTGGAGCCGCTCGGCCAGGATATCCTCCAGCTCGGCGATCGAGCGCCGCTCCAGCAGCATGTCCCAGTGGGTGCGCGGCGGCTTGGCCTTCTTCTGCTCCGGCTCGTTGCCGTCGACCAGCCGGGCGACGCTGCCGTCGAACTTGCACTCCCAGGTCGTCGGGACCTCGGCGTCGACGGCGAACGGCACCTCGAACTGGTGTCCCTTGGCGCACAGGTACTCGCGGGTCTGGCGCGGCGCGAGCTCGGTGTTGCGGTCGGATTCGTAGCTGACCGCGCCAAGGCGGCTTCCGCGCAGCATGCGCTCGCCCATGATCGGCTTCCCCTCGTTCGTGGTGCTGGTCTTCTGGGTGTAACGGTCCGTCCTGGTCGGGCCATTCCCGCCCGCGCCGAGACGATCCGCGCGGTGGGGGAACCCTCCAAGGGTAGCCGGTCCACCAGGGTTGCCCGGCGGGGTCGTCCCCGGCCGGGCTGAATCGGTGGAGTGTTTCGCCTGTCAACGGGGATGTTAGCCGCCTCCACGTGTGCGGAGGTGAGCATGGCCGGTGACGCGCCGATCGAGGCCCGACCGCCCGGTGGGAAGACTTTCTTCGGTCACCCGCGGGCGCTGTCGACCCTGTTCCTCACCGAGATGTGGGAGCGGTTCAGCTTCTACGGCATGCGGGCCATCCTGGTCCTCTACCTGACTGCGGCCGTCGCCGACGAGGGACTGGGCATCCGGGAGTCCACCGCCAACGCCGTCTACGGCACGTACAACGCGATGGTCTACCTGATGGCGTTGCCCGGCGGCTGGGTCGCCGACCGGCTGCTGGGCGCGCGGCGCAGTGTGCTGTGGGGCGGGGTGGTCATCGCGGCCGGCCACTACGTGATGGCCGTGCCGGTGCGGTGGAGCGTGTTCGCCGGCATGACCCTGATCGTGCTCGGCACCGGCCTGCTCAAACCCAACATCTCGACCATGGTCGGTGACCTGTACGACCGGGACTCGCCGCGCCGCGACGCCGGCTTCTCGATCTTCTACATGGGCATCAACCTGGGCGCGTTCATCGCCCCGCTGATCACCGGTTTCCTCGGCGAGAAGATCAACTGGCATCTGGGCTTCGGCGCCGCGGCGGTCGGCATGACCTTCGGCGTGCTCCAGTACGTGCTGGGCCAGCGCAACCTGGGCGACGCGGGTGCCCGGCCCGTCGACCCGCTGCTGGGCGCGGACCGGCGCCGGGCGCTGAACCGGATCGGCCTGGTCGCCCTGGCCGTGGTGGTGGTCCTCGCGGTGCTCGCCCTGCTCGGGCTGTTCACCGTCAACACCGTGGTCAACCTGCTCACCCTGGTCACCGTGCTGGTGGCGATCGGCTACTTCGCCCGGATCCTCACCGACCGGGAGATCAGCGCCACCGAACGCAGCCGGATGAAGGCCTACACCTGGCTGTTCGTGTTCGCGGCCGCGTTCTGGCTGATCTACGACCAGGCCGGGTCGGTGCTGAACATCTTCGCGGCCGATCGCACCGACCGGAACGTGGCGGGCTTCACCTTCCCGGCGTCCTGGCTCCAGTCGGTGAACCCGATCCTGATCATCATCGGCGCGCCGCTGGCCGCCTGGCTCTGGCTCAAGCTGGGGCACCGGGTGTCCACGCCGATGAAGTTCGCGGTCGGCCTGATCCTCAACGGCCTGTCGTTCGTGCTGATGGCCGCCGCCGCGCAGGCCGCCGTCGGCGGGGGCCTGGTGTCGCCGTGGTGGCTGGTCGCCGTGTACGCCATCCAGGTCGCCGGCGAGCTGGCGCTGAGCCCGGTGGGCCTGTCGGCCACCACCAAGCTGGCCCCGGTCAAGTACGCCAGCCAGATGATGGGCCTGTGGTTCCTCGCCTCCGCCGTCGGTGACGCCATCGGTGGCCAGGTGGCGCGGCTGGCCGAGACCTGGACCGAGGCGACCTACTTCCTCACCTTCGGGCTGGCGTCGGTGGTGCTGGGGCTGGCGGCGGTGATGTTCGCCCGGCACATCCGGCACCTGATGGCCGGCATCCACTGACCCGTGCCGGCGCCGCCGTCACGCGGCCGGGGTGGGCGGCAGGGGCAGCGGCAGGCCGGGCAGCCCGTCGATGCTGGTCGCCACGTGCTCCTTGCCGGCGAAGTACGCGCTCAGCGAGGCGTCGTCCTCCCGGGCGAACCGGCGGCCGTGCAGGTCCCGGTCGGCCTCGTAGGTCATCAGCGGGACGGCGTACCCGCAGGTGTCGCGGATCAGGTCGGCGCGGACCACGACGACGGCCCGCAGCCCGTGCAGGCTCGGGTCGATGTCGGGGAAGTGCCGCAGCAGGTCGGGCCAGCGGGGGTCGTCGCGGAACACCGGCTCGCCGCGCCCGTGCACCCGCACGATGTTCGGCGGGCCGCCGAACGCGCACCACATCAGCGTGATGCGCCCGTTCTCCCGCAGGTGGGCGATGGTCTCGGCGTTGCTGCCGGCGAAGTCCAGGTAGGCCACCGTCAACTCGTCGAGCACCGCGAAGGAGCCGCGCAGGCCCTTCGGGGACAGGTTGATCGTGCCGTCGCCGGTCAGGGGGGCGGTGGCGGTGAAGAACATCGGCTGGGCCTCGATGAAGGTGCGCAGCCGGCCGTCGATGCGCGCGTACGTCTTTCCCACGCCCGCATCATCGTCGCCGCCGGGCCGTCGCCGCTGCCCCGTCCCAGCCCGTGGTGGCTCAGCCCAGCCGCGCCCGCAGCCACTCGGCGAGGTCGGCCAGCGCCGGGGCGGCGATGCCGTGGCCGACCGGGTCCCGGCGGGCCGTCGCCGTCGCGCCCGACTCGCCGCGCAGGTACGCCCAGGTGCGGTCCAGCAGTTCGCGGGGGATGACGGTGTCGTGGTCGCCCTGGGCCACGAACGTCGGCACCCCGGCCAGCCGGCCGGCCGTGGTGGGCACACCGGCGTCGAAGGGCAGGGTGCCGTAGAGGATCGCGGCGCCGGCGTACCGGGCCGGGTCGTCGAGGAGCAGCCCACCGGCGAACGCGGCGCCGCCGCTGAACCCGACCAGCGTCACCGGGCGGCCGGCCGGGGCCACCTCGTCGAGCCAGCCGGTGAACCAGTCCATGGTGGCGCGCAGCGACCCGGCGACCGGGCGGCCGATGCCCCGGTTGGCGAACCAGGCGTACCCGCCGCCCTCGGCGATCGGCGCGCGGAGCGCCGCGTACGCCGGGCCGGCCGGCAGGTGGTCGGCCAGGGTGAGGATCTCCCGCTCGTGGGAGCCGCGGCCGTGCAGCAGCACGACCAGGGGTGTGGTGGGGTCGCTGCCGCCGGTGGTGGCGACCACGGGCGCCGGAAACTGGTTGAGCATTCAACGATGCTAGCGCGGCCCGTCAGCCGGTGCGGGCGCCCAGCCGGGCCAGGGCGCTGGCCAGGTCGCTGACCTGGTCGGCGAGCTGCCCGGCCCGGCGCTGGGCCGCGTCGCGGTCGGACTCGGCGGCGGCCAGCCGTACGGTCAGCTCGGCCAGCCGGGCCTCGACGGCGCCGGCGCCCTCCCGCGCGGCGGCCAGCTCGGCGGCCAGGGCGTCCCGCTCGCCGGTACGGGCGGCCAGATCCTGCCGGGCGGTCTCACCGGCCGCGACGGCCTCGGCGCTGGCGGCCTCCGCCTGCGCCCGTGCCGCCTCGGCCCGCTCCCGGGCGCTCTCGGTGGCCTGCTGGGCCTGCCGGGCCGTGGTGGCCTCCGTCCGGGCCTGTTCGGCCGCCGTCCGGGCGGCCTCGGCGGCGGCGCGGGTCCGGTCGGCCTCAGCACGGAGCCGCTCGGCGCCGGCGAGGGCCTCGCCGGCGGAACGGGTGGCCCGCTCCGCGTCGGCGCGCGCCGCGTCCCGCTCGGCGGTCAGGTCGGCGACCCGCCGGCGCTCGCCGTCCAGCTCGGTCCGCACGGCACGCAGCTCGTGGCGGGCGGCGTCGCGGTCGCGTTCGGCCTGCACCCGCAGGGCCTGCGCGGCGCTCGCCTCACCGCGGGCCCGGTCGCGGGCCGCCTCGGCGTGCTCCGCGCGGTCGGCGGCGCGGGCGGCCTCCGCCTCGGCCCGGTCGACCCGCTCCCGCGCGGCGTCCCGCGCGGCGGTCGCCGTCCGGACCTCCTGGCGCGCCCGGGCGGCGGTCGCGGCGGCGTCCTCGCCGTCCCGGCGGGCCTCGTCGCGTTCGCCGTGCGCGGCCGCCACCTGGGCGGCGGTCTCGGCGCGCAGTTGGGCGAGCTGCCGTTCCACCCCGGCGGGGGAGAGCTCCGCGTGCAGCGCCTCGGTGAGGGTCTCCACGATCTGGTCGAGCCGGTCCACCGCTTCCCAGGTGCGGGCCACCTGTCCGGGCAGGCCGGGGGCGTTGCGGTGGCGCATCCGGGAGTTGCGTGAGGCGCGCTGGCAGGCGCCGTCGTTGTCCCGGCAGTAGCGGAACGGCCGGCCGGCGCCGGCGCGCTGGGGCACCTCCCGTCCGCAGTGGGCGCAGGGGCGGGTCTCGGGGGCGGCGGGCTCGGCGTCCATCGGGGGCGAAGTTTAGTAGGCCACTGCGGGCTCGGCGCGGGCCACGCGGTCCAGGGTGTACCGGCGTTGCAGCAGCACCGCGATCACCATCACGGCGGCGGGCAGCAGGCCGAAGCCGTACCGGATGGCGGCCAGTGCGGTCGGGGACTGGGTGACCGTCTCCCCGGCGGCGGAGGCGACGAACCCGCCGGCGGCCAGGCAGAGGGCGTACGCGTACGGGCCGAGCGCCCCGCCGGTCGCCTCGGTGGCCGTCCACACCCCGGTGTAGGTGCCGGCGCGGTCGGCGCCGGCGGCGCGGATCACGTCGGGAAGCATCGAGAAGGGCAGCAGTTGCAGGGCGGCGAACGCCACCCCGAGCACCGCCACCACCGCGACCAGGACGGGCAGGCCGACCGGCCGGCCGACGGCGAGAACCAGGGTGCCGAGCGCGAAGGTGGACTGCGCGGTCAGCAGCGCGCGTTGCTTGCCGAACCGGCGCGCCACCGCCAGCCAGACCGGAGTGACCAGCAGCGCCGGTGCGAGGAACGCGGCCACCAGCACGGTGGTGAGCTTCGGCCGGCCCAGTTCGTACTCGGCGTAGTAGGGCACCCCGGCCAGCACCAGGTGGGTGGTGGTGGACATGGCCAGGTAGGCGGCGAGCAGCCAGCGGAACTGCCGGTCGCGAAGGCTCGCCACGAGGGCCCGCCAGCCGCCGGTCCCGTGCCCGGCGGTCGGGGCGGCCGCCGCCCGTCGCAGCCGGTCGATCCCGGTGACCCCGACCAGCATGGCGGCCAGCATCCCGGTGCCGAGCAGCACCGACATCCGCAGGTAGCCGTCGCGGGTGGGGGTGTCGCCGCCGGTCAGCAGCGGTGCCAGCAGTCCGGACAGCAGGATGCCGACGGTCAGCACCATCATCCGGAAGGCCATCAGCCGGGTGCGTTCGTGGTAGCCGATCCGCAGGTCCGCCGGGGTGGCCAGGTAGGGCACCTGGTACGCGGCGAACAGCAGGTTCCCGGCGATGAACAGCAGCGCCACCCAGGCCGCGGCGGCGCCGCCGGTGAGCCCGCCGGGCACCGCGAAGAGCCCGGCGAAGGCCAGCGGGAGGAGGCAGCCGGCCAGCAGCAGGCGGCGGCGGTGTCCCCGGCGGGCCTGCTCGACGTCGCTGCGGTGTCCGACCCAGGGATGCAGCACCACGTCGGCGATCTTCGGCAGCAGCAGGGTCAACCCGGCCAGCCAGGGCGCCACGGCGAGCATGTCGGTGAGGAAGTAGAGCAGCAGCAGCCCGGGCACGGTGAGCCAGACGCCCATGCCGAGCGAGCCGGTGGCGAAGCCGAACAGCGGGCCGCGCCGCAGGGTGACGTCGCCGTCGAGCCCGGTCATGTGTGTCCTCCCCGGGCGCGCCGCCCACCAATCCAACGGATGATGGATTGTAGGGGGAACAATGGCGGGATGACCATGCCCCGTCGGCGGCCGGGCCGGCCCCGCCGCGACGACCAGCGACCGACCCGTGACCTCGTCCTGGCCGCCGCCACCACGCTCTTCGCCGAACGCGGCTTCGACGCGGTCAGCCTGCGCGACGTCGCCTCCGCCGCGTCGGTCGACGTGGCCACCGTCGCGCACCACACCGGCACCAAGGCGCAGCTCTACGACGCCTGCTTCGCCCGGGTCTTCGCCGCCGAACAGCAGGTCCTCGAGGCGGCCGGCGAGCGGGCCCGGGAGGCCCTGGCGGCCGGACCCGGCGCGGCGCTGCGCGCGCTGCACGACCTGGTCGACGTGTTCGTGGACTTCCTGGAGGACCGGCCGGAGACCACCGCGCTGTGGCTGCGCCGCTGGCTGGAGCCGCACCGGCACGACGAACTCGACCAGCGGTACGCGGCCCCGCTGTACGGGCTGGTCGAGCAGTTGCTCGCCGCCGCGGCGCAGCGCGGCGCGCTGGTCGAACCCACCCCGCACGTCACCGTGCGCAGCCTGGTCTGGGCGGTGCACGGGCACGTGGTGGCCCTCGCCGCGCAGGGCGGCGCCGGGGCCCGGGAGCGGCGGGAGTTCCGGGCCTTCGTGCACCGCTTCCTCGACGGGCTGTACCCGCCGGCCGGCTCTTGACGGTCCGCACCCTGCTGGGCATTATCCATCGGGCGTTGGATTAAGGAGGCGGGCATGACGGCACGGCCCAGGGTGGCGGTGATCGGCGCCGGGGCGGCCGGGCTGGCCACCCTCAAGGCGCTGCGGGACGCCCGCGTGCCGGCGGTGGCGTTCGAGGCCGCCGACACCGTCGGCGGCCTCTGGGTGCACGGGGCGCCCGGCTCGCCCGCGTACCGCACGCTGCACCTGAACACCAGCAAGGGCCGCACCCAGTTCGCCGACCACCCGATGCCCGCCGACTGGCCCGACTACCCGGACCACACCCGCGTCGCCGGCTACCTCGCCGACTACGCCGACCGGTTCGGGCTGCGCGAGAACATCCGGCTGCGGCACACCGTCGAGCGGGTGGACCGCGCCGACGACGACACCTGGACCGTGCACGCCATCGGACCCGACGGCCCGGTCCGCGTCGACGTCGAGGCGGTGGTGGTCGCCAACGGCCACAACCGGGTGCCGAAACTGCCCGCCGGCCACCCGGGCGAGTGCGCCGCCGAACAGCTGCACAGCCACGACTACCGGGGACCGGAGCAGCTCGCCGGCCGGCGGGTCCTGGTCGTGGGCGGCGGCAACTCCGCGATGGACATCGCCGTCGACGCCTCGTACGCGGCCACCCGCACGCTGCTGTCGCTGCGCCGCGGCGTCTGGGTGGTGCCCAAGTACCTGCTCGGCCGCCCGTCGGACACCCTCAACGGGGCCCTCGCCCGCCGGCTGCCCTGGCGGCTGCGGCAGCGGATCAGCCAGACCATGCTCGCCACCACGGTCGGCCCACCCAGCCGGTACGGGCTGCCCACCCCGACACACGGCTTCCTCCAGGACCACCCCACCCTCTCCGACGGGCTGCTGTCCCGGCTGACCCACGGCGACATCGAGGCCCGCCCCGGCATCGCCCGGTTCGCCGGGCCCCGGGTCGAGTTCACCGACGGCCGCGCCGACGAGGTGGACCTGGTGGTCTGGGGCACCGGCTACCGGGTGGCGGTGCCGTTCCTCGACCCCGACCTGCTCGGCGACGGCGCCGACCGGTTGCCGCTGTACCGGCACGTGTTCCACCTCGACGCCCCCGGCCTGGCCTTCGTCGGGCTGATGCAGTCCACCGGGGCGGCGTTCCCGCTGGTCGAAGCGCAGGCCCGACTGGTGGCCGGCCGGCTCGCCGGCACCTGGGCGCCCCCGGACCCGGCCCGGCAGGCGGCCGCCTGCCGCGCCGAGCTGCGCGCCGCCACCACCCGCTGGGGACAGCGCCGCCCGCACATGCGGGTGGACTTCGACGCGTACCTGGCCGAGCTGAAGCGGGAACTGGCTGCCGGCCGGCGCCGGGCGGGGGTGCGGGCATGAGCGCGCTCGCGGGGCGGCGGGTGCTGGTCACCGGGGCGCGGGGCACCTTCGGCCGGCACCTGAGCGCCGCGCTCACCGGCGCCGGTGCCCGGGTCGTCGGGCTGGACCTGCACCCCGACGCGGACGCCGACGTGCCGGTGCTCGGCTGCGACCTGACCGACCCGGCCGCCGTGCCGGCGGCGGTGGCCGCCGCCGTGGACCGGCTCGGCGGGCTGGACCTGCTGGTCAACAACGCCGGTGTCGGCGGGCCCGCCCCCGCCGAGCTGCCGCCCGACGAGGTGGTCCGGCAACAGCTCGAGGTCAACCTGCTCGCCGCCTGGCGGACCACGGCGGCGGCGTTGCCCGCGCTGGAGGCGACCCGCGGCCGGGTGGTCTTCGTGGCCAGCCGGATGGCCGTGCTGCCGCTGCCCCTCGCCGCCGCGTACGGGGTGAGCAAGCGGGCCCTGGTGGCGTACGCCGACGCGCTGCGCCACGAGGTCGGCACCCACGTCGGGGTCAGCGTCGTCTACCCCAGCATGGTCGCCTCACCGATCCACGACAGCACCGCCCGGGCCGGGCTGTCGCTGAGCGGGGTGTCCCGACTGGAACCCGTGGCGGGGGTCGTCGCCGCGATCCTGCGGGCCGCCACCGCCCGCCGGGCGCCCCGGGACGTGGCCACCACCACCCGGGGACGCGTCGAGCTGGCCCTGGCCCGGCACGCACCCGCCCTCGCCGACCGGCTGGTGCGCCGTACCGTCGCCGAGCGGATCGCCGCCGGTGACCTGGACGGCGCGGCGCTCGCGGCCGGCATGGTCCGGCGGCACCGGGAGACCCACCGGTAGAGTGCCGGCATGCCGCTGTCGCCCTACGTCGCCCAGATGCGCCGCCACATCGGACACGACCTGCTGATGCTCTATGGCGTCAGCGGCGTGGTCACCGACGACGCCGGCCGGCTGCTGCTGGCCCGCCGGGGCGACAACGGCCGCTGGTCCGTCCCGGCCGGCGTGGTCGACCCGGGCGAGCAGCCGGCCGACGCGCTGCTGCGCGAGGTGTACGAGGAGACCGGCGTCAAGGTCGAGATCGACCGGATCGGCGGCGTCGCCACCCACCCGGTCGTCTACCCCAACGGCGACGTCTGTGAGTACCTCAACATCTGGTTCCACTGCCGGGCGGTCGGCGGCGCGCCCACCGTGGACGGTGACGAGTCCCTCGCGGTCGACTGGTTCGCCCCGGACGACCTGCCCGAGCTGGACGACTGGTCCCGGCTGCGGATCACCACCGCGCTGCGCGCCGACCGGGCCGCCTGGTTCACGGCGCCCGGCGAGCACCACCCGGCACTGCACCAGCCGGACAACCTGTGACCTCACCGCCGGACGCCGCCGTCGACCAGCCCGGGTAGGCCGACGGTGCGGCACGCCCACGGTGAAGCCGCCCGGGTCAGGACGTGGCGACGACGGCGCGGGACCGGTCCGCGGCGATCCGGATCGCGAGCCCGGCCAGCACGCTGCCCATCACGTACCGCTGCACCTTGGCCCAGCCGGGGCGGCGGGTCAGGAACGCCGAGACGCTGCCGGCGGTGAGCACGATCAGCCCGTTCACGGTCAGCGCGATGCTGATCTGGGTCAGCCCGAGCAGCAGGCTCTGCACCGCCACGTGCCCGCGCGCCGGGTCGATGAACTGCGGCAGCAGCGACACGTACAGGATGGCGATCTTCGGGTTCAGCAGGTTGGTGACCAGACCCATGGTGAACAGCCGCCGGGGCCGGTCCGGTGGCAGCGGCGCCGGGGTGAAGGCCGAGGTGCCGCCCGGGCGCAGTGTCCGCCACGCCAGCCACAGCAGGTACGCCGCCCCGGCCAGCTTCACCACCAGGTACAGCGGGGGCACCAGCACGAAGACCGTGGCGATCCCGGCGACCGCCGCGGCCAGGTAGACCAGGAAGCCGACGGCCACGCCGAGCAGCGAGACCAGTCCGGCCCGGCGTCCCTGGGTGACCGACCTGGACACCAGGTAGACCATGTTCGGGCCGGGCGTGAGCACCAGACCCAACGCCACCAGGGCGATACCCACCACCGCGCCGATCGTGACCATGCATTCTCCCCCAAGGTCGACTCCACCCGGACCATACGCCCGTTCAGGGGCCGGGCTCGCCAACGGCGGGGGTGACCGGCGACACTACCGGGATGTCCATCGTCCTGCGCGCTCCGGCCACGTCCGCCGCGCCTGAACTGCTGCTGCGGCCCTGGTGCGACGGCGATGTCGACGCGCTGCTGTCCGCGTACCGGGATCCGGTGCTGCTGAGCTGGACCCGGGCCCCGGTGACCACCCGGGCCGAGGCCCGCGCGTTCCTGCGCCGCAGCCGGCAGGGCTGGGCGGCCGACCGGCGGTTCAGCTTCGCCGTGCTGGAGCCGACCCCGGCCGGGGACCGACTGGTGGCGCACGTGCTGCTCAAGGAGGTCAGGCCCGGCCGCCCGGCCGCCGAGGTGGGCTACTGGACGGCGGCGCCGGCGCGGGGACGCGGGGTGGCGCCGCGCGCCGTGGACGCGGTCACCGCGTGGGCGTTCGCCCGTTTCGCCGCGCACGGGCTGACCCGTCTCGAGCTGCTGCACCAGGTCGACAACCCGGCCTCCTGCCGGGTCGCGGAAAAGAGCGGGTACGCCTTCGAGGAGGTGCTGCCCGCCCGGCCGCCGTTCCCGCGCGACGGCCACCGGCACGTGCGCCACCGGGGCTGACCGCCGCGTTTGCCCGCTTCTGTCCACACGGGAGTCCGGCGCGGACACCCGGCGGATACCGTGGACGGCGTCGTCAACGCCGGCCGCGCGGGCGTGCACCGCTCGCGCCGAGCGGAGCGAGGTGGGGGCATGACCGACCCGAGTGCCGCGTCGATCGTCTCGACGCCGCCCGCGACCATGCCGTCCGAGGCTGGTTCCGGTGCGCCCGTCGACGCCGGCCTGCCGGAGAGCGCCCGGAGGCAGCAGAAGCCGCGTGGTCTGCTCGGCGACGCCTGGCTGGACCTGCGCCGCAAGCCGCTGTTCTGGATCTCGGCCGCGTTCATCGCGCTGTTCCTCGTGATGGCGGCGTTCCCGCAGCTGTTCACCACCGGTGATCCGGTCAACGGCGCGCTGTCGCGCAGCCGGGTCGAGCCGTCCGCGGACGCCTGGTTCGGCCACGACGTGCAGGGTCGGGACGTCTACGCCCGCACCATCCACGGCGCCCGCGCCTCGATCGTGGTGGCGGTGCTGTCCACCCTCGGTGTCCTGCTGATCGGCGGCGCGATGGGCATCGTCGCCGGCTATCGCGGCGGCTGGGTCGACGGTCTGCTGTCCCGGATCGCCGACATCTTCTTCGGTCTGCCGTTCGTGCTCGGCTCGATCGTCATCCTGACCACCTTCAACGGCGCCGGCACCGACAACGGACAGTGGCAGATCATGGCCCTGGTCACCGCCTCCATGGTGGTTCTCATGTGGCCGGTGACGATGCGGCTGATGCGGTCGTCGGTGCTGGCCACCAAGGAGGCCGACTACATCGTCGCGGCCCGGGCGCTGGGTGCCGGCACCGGCCGGATCATCCTCAAGCACCTGCTGCCGAACTGTCTAGCTCCGCTGCTGGTCTACGGCACGATCATGGTCGGCTCGTTCATCGGCGCCGAGGCCACCCTGTCCTTCCTGGGCATCGGCCTGAAGACCCCGGTGGTGTCCTGGGGCATCATGATCAGCGAGGCGCAGAACTACATCCGGGTCTCGCCGTTCCTGCTGTTCTTCCCGGCCCTGTTCCTGGTCACCTGCGTGCTGAGCTTCGTGATGCTCGGCGAGGCGGTCCGCGAGGCGCTCGACCCGAAGCTGCGCTGACCACCCGCTCAGAGACCAGCGAGGAACAGCAGCGCCGCCGCCACCAGACCCACCTCCACCAGGGCGACGAACGTCCGATCGCCGATCCGGCCGACGACCCGCCGGCCAACCCAGGCACCGGCGAGGGTGGCCGGGGTCAGCGCCGCGCCGAGCAGCAGCACCTCCCGGCGCAGCAGCCCGGTCGCCGCGTACCCGGCGGTCTTGGACAGGTGCAGGGTGAGCGCGGCGGCCGCCTCGGTGCCCACGTACGCGGCCCGGGTCAGCCCGTACGCCAGGAAGAACGGCGCGGTGAGCGGGCCGACGGAGCCGAGCAGCGCCGACCCGAGGCCCGAGGCGGCGCCGACCGCCATGAAGGTGCGCTCGGCCGGGCGACCCGGCGGACGGCCGAGGCGCCGCCACGCCACCACGGCGAGCAGGAACACCCCGAGCAGCCGCTTGAGCGCGGCCAGTGGGGCGTGCGCCAGCAGCAGCGCACCGAGCAGCGCGAACGGGACCGCGCCGACGGCGAAGCGGCCGGCGAGCGGCCGGTGCAGTTCCCGCCGGTTCAGCCAGACCCGGGCGCCGTTGCTGGACAGCTGGGCGAGGGTGAGCACCGGCACCGCGACCCGCAACCCGAACAGGGCGGTGAAGACCGGCAGCAGCAGCACGCCGCCGCCGAAGCCGGTCACCGCGGAGAGCAGGGCCAGCAGGAACGCCGCCACCGAGGCGGCCAGGAGCGTGCCGAGCACTCAGCGGCCGACCGGTTCGGCGCCCGTCGCCGAGTCGCCCGTCGCCGGGCCGAGCAGCCGCAACAGCAGCCGCGGTTCGCCGGGCCACGCGTCGAGCAGCACCTGCCGAGGCACCTGACGGCCGGCGTAGCGCAGGGCCAGGGCGACCACGACGATGTCGTCGAGCGGGCCGATGACCGGCAGGAACTCGGGGATCAGGTCGATCGGGCTGGCCACCCAGAGCCCGGCGACGACGATGGCCGCCTTCGCCCGGCGGGGCACCCGCGGATCCTTGCGCAGCCGGCGCACGGTGGTCAGGCAGTCGGGGATGAACGCGGCCAGGTCCCGCATGATGCCGGGCGGCAACCGCCGGGCCAGCAGGACCAGCAGCGCCCAGCTGGCCAGCAGGCAGGCGACCGCGACACCGAGCCCGATCAGCCAGTCGCGCACGCCGGTGACCCTTCCCCTGGGGTGCGGGCCGCAAGCCGGCCCACCAGGAATGTACGCCCCGTCGCCGCCGCCCGCCTGCGGGGAATGCGTCGCCCGCCAGCGGCGCTGAGCAGGGTCGGGACCGGCGGATACGGTGGGTGCGGGAGGTGACGGCGGTGACGTACGGCTGGGAGGCGACGGTCGAGGCGCAGATCCGGGCGGCACAGGAGCGGGGCGAGTTCGACGGCCTGCCCGGCGCCGGCAAGCCGATCCCAGGGCGGAACCTGCCCTACGACGAATCGTGGTGGATCAGGAGCTTCCTGGAGCGCGAGCAGCTCCCGACGGACCTGCTGCTGCCCACCCCGCTGCTGCTACGCCGCCGGATCGAGCGGCTCCCCGACGAGGTGCGGGACCTGCCCACCGAGGAGTCGGTGCGGGCGTGCGTCGCCGACCTGAACACCGAGATCGTGGCCTGGCTGCGTACCCCGACGGGACCGCGTGTGGTGGTCCGCCCGGTCAACGCCGACGACGTCGTACGCCGGTGGCGGGCCGAGCGGGAACGCGCGGCGGCCGAGCGGACCGCCGCGCCGGCGGCCGCTCCCACCGTGCCGGCGCGGCGCTGGCGACTGCCCTGGCGGCGGCGCTGATCGTGCCGCCGTCGGGGACCACCCCACGGCGAACGGGCCCAGCATGATCACCCCGACGAGCCGAAGCAGGTCCGGCGGTTGGCCCGCGGCGTGCGCCGGCGGCCGCACGGTCTGGTCCATCCCCGTTCACTCCGCACGGCTGCGGTAAATGCTTACGGCTAGGGCGGAATTGCGCCAGGAACGCCCCAGGCGGGGACGTCAGCGGCCCGGAACGGGCCCGGTCATGCCGTCGAGCAACTGCCCGACCACCCGGTCCCGGAGTGCGGGTCCACCGGCGGACTCGGCTTCGGCCGCGAACGGCGGAGCGAAGATCTGCAGCGACACGAGCGCGCCCACGGCGGTGGCGTACGCCACCTCGAACGGGCAGTCGGCCCGGAAAACGGCGTCCTGCTGGCCGCGCTCGTAGAGCTCCCGGATGGCCTTCGGGAGCTGGTCGGCGGTGGGCAGGGACAGCAGTCCGGCCCCGCTGAGCGACTCGTGCAGCATCAGGGCGAGCAGCCGGGGGTGGGCGCGCAGGATGTCGAAGAACCCGGCGAACGCGGTGCGCATCCCCTCGTACGGGTCGAGGGTGGCGGCCCGCTCCAGCGCCGGCGCCCAGGCGGACCCGAGGGTGGTGCGCTGCTCGTCGATGACCGCCGCGTAGAGCCCCTCCTTGCTGCCGAAGTGGTGGTAGATCATGCGCTCGTTGACGCCCGCGCGCTTCACGATCGCCTGGACCCGGGTGCCGTGCAGTCCGGTACGGGCGAACTCCTCCGTCGCGGCATCGAGCAGGACGGCCCGACTGTCACTCATGCAGTAAGTATTTACCGGACGGCGGCGGCGGGGCAACCCCCGTCTCAGTCGAGCGCCGCCCGCCAGGTCCACCCGGTACGCCGTGGCCGGTCCCCGAGCGGCGCCCGGCCGGTCATCCAGAGCAGCACCGGCGCCGGCTCGCCCTCGGGCGCGTCCGGGAAGAGCCGGCGCAGCACCCCGGCGCACAGCGGTTCCGGCGGCGTCCAGTCCAGGTCGAGCCCCCGGGTGAGGTCGTGGGTGTGCAGCACGATCTCGGCCACCCCCATGGCGGCGAACCCGCCCGGATCGCAGGGGCCCCAGTGCCAGGCCCGGGTGGCCGGGTCGGCGGTGTCCACGACGGCGGCCAGCACACCGGCGGCGGCGGTCACCATGGTCAACACGTCGGCGGGCGTCGCGTCGGGGCGTACCCGCAGGTCGAACGGGAGATACCCGGCCTCGGGCCGCCCGGTCACCTGGCCGGCGTAGGCGACCAGGTCGTGCGCCACGTGCGCCGCGGTCGTCCAGCAGGACCATTCCAGGTCGCCGGCCCGGCCCGTCCAGTCCCGGTCGGTGGCGCCGGCCAGCACCCGGGTCATCCCGGCGGCCGCCGCCCGTACGTCCGCGCCCGTCATCCCCGTCACGCCCAAGACCCTGCCATCGATCACCCGGTCCGGCAAGCCGACCGAAAAGCGTTCGCCGAGCGTCCCGACCGGTTCCTACGATCACCCGCATGAATGCGACGGGGGAGTGGGCGCGGGGGATCACCCGGGTGGCGGTGCTGACCGGAGCCGGCATCTCCACCGACTCCGGGGTGCCGGACTACCGTGGCCCGGACGGGCTCTGGACCCGGAACCCGGCCGCCGTGGACGCCTTCACCTACGACCGGTTCATGTCGGACCCGCAGGCCCGCGCCCGGTTCTGGCGGACCTACGCCGACCACGCCGCCTGGCGGGCGGAGCCCAACGCGGCACACCGGGTCCTGGTCGAGCTCCAGCGGTCCGGCACCGCCCTCCGGGTGCTCACCCAGAACGTCGACGGGCTGCACCAGCGTGCCGGCCTGCCCGCCCGGACCGTGCTCGAGCTGCACGGCACCATCCACGAGGTACGGTGCACCGGCTGCGCCGCCCGTACGCCGACCGCCCCGACGCTGGACCGGGTACGGGCCGGGGTGGCCGACCCGACCTGCCCGGACTGCGGCGGGATCCTCAAGCTCGCGGTGGTGCTCTTCGGCGAGTACCTCGACGACCGGGTCCTCGACCACGCGCGGCAGATCGCCGCCGCGTCGCAGCTGCTGCTCGTCGTGGGCAGTTCCCTGCGGGTGGAACCGGCCGCCTCGCTGTGCACCGTGGCGGTACGCGCCGGCGCGCGGCTGGTCATCGTCAACCGCGACGAGACGCCCTACGACGACCTGGCCGACGAGGTGGTCCGCGACCCGATCGGCGAGGCCCTGCCCCGCATCGTCGCCGCGCTGCGCGAGCAGCGTCACCTGGCCCCGGCCGGCTGACCGGGCCGGCCCGTCGGGGACGGGCCGGCCTCGTTCGCCGCTACCAGGGCAGCGGCCCGTCGGCGTCGACATAGGCGCCGGACGGGCCCTCGGGACCCACCTGCGCCATCCGGACGATGATCTCCGCGCCCTCCGCGACGGTCTGGACGCCGGTGTTCCCGTTCAGGTCCGTCGCGGTGTGACCGGGTTCCACCGCGTTGATCCGCATGCCGGGGAACGCCTTCGCGTACTGCACCGTGACCATGTTGACCGCGGCCTTCGACGCCGGATACGCGACCCCCGGGTACGCGTGGGCCGGGTCGCTCGGGTCGGTGACCCGGGTCAGCGAGGCCAGCCCGCTGCTCACGTTCACCACGACCGGCGCGGCCGAACGCCGCAACAGTGGCAGGAACGCGTGGGTGACGCGGACCAGGCCGAGGACGTTCGTCTCGAACAGCGACCGCATCAGGTCGGCGGTGGTCTCCCCGGCGCCGGCCACCCCGTTGTCCGGCGTGCGCGCCTCGATGCCGGCGTTGTTGACCAGTACGTCCAGTCCGCCGGCCGCCTCGATGGTCCGTGCCGCGGCCGCCACCGATGCGTCGTCGGTCACGTCGAGCGCGATCAGCCGCGCGCCCAACTGCTCGGCGGCCCGCCGCCCGCGCTCGGCGTCGCGGCTGCCGATCCAGACGG
Organism: Micromonospora sp. NPDC051924; assembly: GCF_055586005.1. Lineage (NCBI taxonomy): Bacteria > Bacillati > Actinomycetota > Actinomycetes > Micromonosporales > Micromonosporaceae > Micromonospora > Micromonospora sp. NPDC051924. The sequence goes on along the minus strand of NZ_JBVJJA010000020.1, from coordinate 99,391 downwards.
TGTGGCCGGCACCGACGAGCCGGCGGGCGGTCTCGAAGCCGAGCCCCTTGTTCGCTCCGGTGATCAGTGTTGTCGTCATGTCCCCAGCGTGCGGCGGTACCGGGCGGCCACCCAGTCGTCCCGTCTTCCTGGGACTGCGGGTACCAGCCAGGGCGGCGACCGGCGGAGCAGACTGGTGGACATGACGACGGGGGAGTTCGGGCAGGCGGTCCGCCGCTGGCGCGACCGGGTGGCGCCCGAGGTCGCCGGGCTGCCCGCGGCCGGGCAGCGGCGTGCCCCGGGGCTGCGCCGGGAGGAGTTGGCCCTGCTGGCCGGGATCTCCGTGGACTACCTCACCCGCCTCGAACAGGGCCGCGCGTCGCACCCGTCGGGGCAGGTCGTCGAGGCCCTGGTCCGGGCGCTGCGGCTGTCGCGGACCGAACGCGCGCACCTGTTCCGGCTGGCCGGGCTGGCGCCGCCGGGTCCGGAGACCGTGCCCGCCGAGATCAGCCCGAGCGTGCAGCGGCTGATGGACCGGTTGACGGGGACACCGGTCGCGGTCTACGACGCGTCCTGGACGCTGCTGCTGGCCAACCCGCCGTACGCGGCACTGATGGGTGATCCGTCCGGTTGGCGGGGCAACCAGCGCAACGGGGTGTGGCGGAACTTTCTCGGGCCGGGCGGTCGCGTGCGGTACACCCCGGAGGCCCGGCGGGCCTTCGAAAGCGCGCTCGTCGCCGACCTGCGGGCGGCGGCCGCCCGCTACCCGGCCGATCAACGGTTGCGGCGGCTCGTTGCGGAGTTGCGGGCGGGCAGCGACCGGTTCGCCGAGCTGTGGGACGTCGGCGCGGTGGGCCGGCACGAGGCCGCCCGGAAGACGATCGACCATCCGCGGGTGGGTGCGCTGACCCTCGACTGCGATGTGCTGACCGTGGCCGGCAGCGACCTGCGCATCATGATCTACACCGCCGAGCCGGGCACCGAGGATGCCGACCGCCTCGCCCTGCTCACCGTCCTCGGCGTCCAGTCCCTCGCCGGCTGAGCCAATTCCACCTTCCTGTCGACAGTTCCCCGCAGCCGGTTTATCGGATTATTGGCAATGACAATCCGATAAAACAAGCCGACAAAGGGGACGTAACGCCGACACACCATAATGACAGTTATTGGGTGTAACAACTTGCGTTGGTGTATCCGCCACCGCCGTCGCCGGTCGGGCGTGTTGAGTGCCAGCCGCACTTCATTGGCCGGCGACGCGGGCGTTCAGCAGCTGTCTGAGAAACGATCGTTTCCTGAACAAGATCAAGACAGGGTCCGACTGCCGGTCGACAGCAGCCCCTCCACGAACTGCCCGGCGAACCGGCCCGCCGCGCTCGTCATCCTCGACCCGGCCCTTATCGCCTGACAACACCATTGATCAAACGCCAACGGTTCATTGGGAGATAGGTGTTGGCTCAGGGCTTGCGCGCGCGGATCGAGTAGGTCAGCGGATAACGCGGCGAGCCAGCAGCATGCCGGTAGATGTCATTGGCGTGCCGCTGCAGCGACTGCCGTTGCAGGTAGAACGTGTGGTCGTGTTCATGCAGGAATTCGATGCGCAGTCCTGCGCCCGCGATCGCGGAGACAACGGACGACAGCATGTGCTCCCACTCGATGGTCACGTTATTCTCGGTCGCGGCTGTCTTGTCAGCGTAAGTGCCAGGCCCGCCGGAAAGGTGCGGGCCCTCGTCGAAGTAGTCATGGGTGACGGTCCGGCCCGTCTGATCGTCGAGGACGAAGCTGAACGGATGAAACTCGGCAAGGTAGAGGAATCCGCCGGAGCGGAGTAGTTCCGCGATGAGCCTCGCCCAACGCGGAAGGTCCGGCAGCCAGTTCAGCGCGCCGAAGCCGGTGTAGACGATGTCGAAGGTCTGGCCCGGTAGGGCCGAGACCGCGTCATAGACGTCTGCCGTAACGAACCGCGCATCAAGGTTCAGATCGGCCGCCAGACGCGAGGCCGCCTCGATTGCCGGGGGCGAGAAGTCCAGCCCGACCGCGCGCGCCCCGCGCGCCGCCCACGACAGCGTGTCTAGTCCAAAGTGGCACTGCAGGTGGAGCAGGCGTTTGCCGGTGACCTCCCCGACCTCTACCTTCTCGAAGTCCTTGAGGGAATCGCGCCGGTCGCGGAACTCGGCCACATCGTAGAAGGGCCCGCGCAAATGAATGTGCACACGTTCGTCCCAGGAAGCCTGATTCAGCTCGCGCCATCGCCCCGTCTGGTCGTTCATGGTCTGCAACGCTACAGGCGCTGCGCAGACCGGATCCTGCCACCGGTTGACCGGTGTTAAAAAGCATTTCCATGTCGCTCAACATCGGCTACGCCGTGGCGCTGCCGAGATTCGGCCTATCCCCGGCGGCGATCGGGGACACCGGCCTGGGAGGCCCGGCCGCCCCGAGATGCATGTCCACTGTCAACTGTCGCCCCGCAGCGCGTGCGGGTGATCATGGCCGCTCTGGGCGGCGATGTGGGCCAGGACTCTGCGGAAGGTGTCCCAGTCGCGGGCGCCGATCTCGCGGCGCCAGCGATCTTCTGTCTCGGCGAAGATCTCCAGGATCCGTGCTTGTAGGCGCAGGCCCTTGGCGGTCGGACGCACGATACGGGCTCGCCGGTCGGTGGGGTCTGGATCGACGTGCAGGAAGCCGGCCTTCTGCATGGTGGCGACGAACTCGCCCAGCGACTGCTTGGTCATGCCGACACGTCCGGCGAGGTCGGTTGGGCGCATGCCCTCGGCGGGGGTCAGCGACAGCAGGCGCAAGTGTGAGCCACGCAGGTGATGCGGTTCGTCGGCGACCTCGGCCTCCATGGCCCGCTTGCCGACGGTCAGCGCCGCGCCGAGCAGGTCGAACACGTGGACCAGATCGTAGTTGACCGAACTCATAAGGCAACCTTACTATCTTCCTGAGGTCGTCAGCCAACCTTACTATCTCGGGGAGTGGTCATGGATCTGCCTGCGCCCGATGTTGCCGCCGTCGTGAAGCTGATGCTCGACGGCACGGCCACGCCTGGAACATGGACCGTCGAGCAGGTGGCCTATGACTCCGGCTCCCCGGCGACCGGTGGGCTGATGCGGGTACGCGGCCACTGCGACGACGGCCGCGACTGGGCGGTGTTCGTGAAGCTGGTGCAGCATGCGCGGCACTGGCCGCGGCTACATGTGCTGCCGGAGGAGTACCGCGCCGCGTTCGCCGACGGGTTCCCGTGGCGGCAGGAGCTGTCCCTGTGGGAGCCGTCGTTCGCCGCGCGTATGCCCCCCGGCCTGCGCCCGCCCGCCCTCTACCGAATGACCGACCTGGGCGACGATCGGCTGCTGTTGTGGATGGAGGACGTCGACGCCCACGACGACGCGTGCTGGAACCTCGACCTCTACACCCACGCGGCTCGCGCACTGGGCGGCCTCGCCGCATCGCGCAGCTCACCCGAGCTCCTCGCCGCCACCGGCCGCCCAGTGGGCTGGGGACTACGTGGGTACGCCCAAGGGCGCGTCCTGCAGGGCGCCGTGCCGCAGTTGGAGGACGATCGCCTGTGGGGCCATCCGATGCTGGCCGGGGCCGTCGACACGGAACTGCGCGACGACCTGCGCCGCATCGCCGGCGCGGTGCCCGCGATTCTCGACCGGCTCGACACGCTGCCGCAGACTCTCGCCCACGGCGACGCCAGCCCGCAGAACCTTCTCGTCCCTCGCGACGAGCCCGGCGTGCTCGTCGCCATCGACGTCTCCTTCCAATGCCCCGTCGCCGTCGGCTTCGACCTGGGCCAGCTGCTGGTCGGCCTGGCACACGCCGGCACCGTCACCGCCGAGCAGCTTCCGGCCATCCATGAGTGCCTCGTTCCGGCGTACGTCGCCGGCATGCGCGAGCACGGCGTCGACGCCGACTCCGAGCAGGTCTCATACGGCTACCTCGGCGCCCTCACCGTGCGCTCAGCCCTGACCTCACTGCCCTACGAGCTGCTCGACGGCCCGCCGACCGTTGAAGTCGCCGCGCTGCTACGCCAGCGTGCGGCCCTGACCAGATTCCTCGCCGACCACGCACTCGGCCTTATCGGTCGCCGACACCGGCGTCACGTCATGAAGAGTCCATGACCATCTGCCTCAGTCGAGAAGGCATGCCACCTCCTCGGCGCCCGATCCATGCGTGGCTGGAGCATCGAGTGACCACCACCTCACCCCGGCGAAGCCACTGAAGAACAATGTCGTTCTCACTGAAGATCACATGTCGTTCAACGCTGGTGTCGCGAGCCGGTGAGGCGCGGCCCGTCGCTCAACCGCGCAGTTGTGCGTTGAGCCGTGCGGCCTGTCGCGTGAGGTGGTCGCGTTCGGGAAGGTTGGGCGCCGATCGGGCAGCTTCGGCGTAGAGCCGTGCTGCGGTCACCAGATCACCATCACGTTCGTGCAGGTAGGCCGCGACGGCGGTGTGGCGGGGCAGGGCGGGGTCGAGCCCCGCCAGGGCGGCCAGGCCGGCGCGCGGGCCGTCGGCCTCGCCGACCGCGACGGCCCGGTTGAGGCGGGCCACCGGGCTGTCGGTGAGGCGCACCAGTTCGTCGTACCACTCGACGATCTGCACCCAGTCGGTCTCCTCGGCCGTCGGGGCGTCGGCGTGGAGCGCGGCGATGGCGGCCTGGGCCTGGAACTCGCCCAGGCGGTCGCGGGTGAGGGCCGTCTGGAGCACGTCGACGCCCTCGGCGATCAGGCGGGTGTTCCACAGGCCGCGGTCCTGCTCGGCAAGAGGCACGAGCCGGCCGTCGGGGCCGGTCCGTGCCGGGCGCCGTGCGTGGTGGAGCAGCATGAGCGCGAGCAGGCCCGCGACCTCCTCATGGTCGGTGGTGGCCGCCAGCTGGCGAGTGAGCCGGATCGCCTCGCCGGCCAGGTCGACGTCGCCGGAGTAGCCCTCGTTGAAGACCAGGTAGAGCACCCGCAGCACCGTGGCGACGTCACCGGGCTGGTCGAACCGGACGCCCGAGACGGTCCGCTTGGCCCTGCTGATCCGCTGGGCCATGGTCGCCTCCGGCACGAGGTAGGCCCGCGCGATCTGACGCGTGGTCAAGCCACCCACCGCGCGCAGCGTGAGCGGGACGGCCGAAGCGGGTGTCAGGGACGGGTGCGCGCACAGGAAGTACAGCTGGAGCGTGTCGTCCACCACCTCGCCCGGGCCGGGCACGGGTTCGCCCACGACGCGTACCTCGCGGTGCCGTCGGGAGGTGTCGGCGCGGGCGGCGTCGAGGAACTTGCGCCAGGCCACAGTGACCAGCCAGCCCTCGGGGTCCCGCGGCGGGTCGTCCGGCCACACGCGCACGGCCTCGATCAGGGCGTCCTGCACGGCATCCTCGGCCGCCGCGAAGTCGGCTCCGCGGCGGCCGAGAATGCCGATCACGGCGGGGGTGAGGGTCCGCAGCAGGGCCTCGTCCACCGTGCGTCACTCCGTGATGGTCGGGGGCTCGCCCAGGAACGGGCGCACCTCGAGCCACTCGTGGATCGGCTTCCCACCCGCGCCCGGAGCCGCGGACAACTCGCCGGCCAGCTCGAGCGCTCGCTCGTAGGTCTCGACGTCGATCACCATCCAGCCGGCGATCAGGTCCTTGGTCTCCGCGAACGGGCCGTCGGTCACCGGCGCCCGCCCCTCGCCGTCGTAACGGACGAACGTGCCCTCCGGGGAGAGCGCCTGCGCGTCGACGAACTCGCCGGTGTCCTCGAGCCGTGCGGCGAAGTCTCGCATGTACTGCACGTGGGCCGAAAGCTCCTCCGGCGTCCACTGGTCCATCGGCACGTCGTTGACCGGTGCCGGCGCGCCCCGGTAGTGCTTGAGCAGCAGGTACTTGGTCATCATGTTCTCCCCTGGTGCGGTACGGGCCCATTCTGGCCGTGTTCACTGCGGGGACGAAGCCGCGCGGGGGTTCTCGACATCCCACCGGGATATTTTTCTGGCGGACTTCAGTGACGCCGCGCGCTCGGGGAGGCGCGAAGGGCAGCACCGCCGGTCGGTCAGGACCGTCCGTAGGCGGCGCGGGCGTCGGCGACCTGTGCGGACTGCCGGTCCCGCCACCGCTTCTGCGCCTCGCTGTTGCAGCGCCGGCAGACCCGGCGGAAGCGGCCGGTCGCCGGATCCACCTCACGGTCGTGGCCGTTACGGCACCGGGGCCGCTGCTGACGGCGCCGGGCGGCCTCGGCGCGGGTGAGCTGGCGCAGATGGGCCGGCTCGATGCAGTCGGGCACGCCGCACTCGTGGTGGACGTCGAGGTCGGGCCGGTAACCGCCGACGAAGACGGCGTACGCGGCCACGTGCGCCCAGGCCCGACCGGCCAGCTTCTGGTGGACGCCCCGCCGGTTGCCGTAGCCCCGGACGATCAGGCACCCACCGGGCCGGCGTTCCGACCGCTGGAGCAGGTACGCCTTCAGCGACTCCTCGCTGAAGTGCCGGGAGAGTCCACTCACCTGAGACAGCACGCAGCGAGCGTAGTGGCGCTGACGGACAACGCGGGTTCGTGGCGGGTCAGCGACCCGGGCGGCAGTGCGGGACGGTTCCGGACAGGCGGCGCGGGGTGCGCGTGCCGTTGCCGGCCAGCGCGACGTCGACGAAGGCGCCGACGCCGACCCGTGCCACGTTCGCCAGCAGGGCGACCAGCAGCAGGCGCAGTCGGATGTCGGCGATGTCGTCCGGCATGCCGGCCGTGGGCAGACCGCTGCCGGCCAGCAGGGCGGCCAGCAGCCGTGGTTCGGCCTCGGGCAGCCATCCGGTGACGTGGTCGAGCTGCGCGGCCAACAGCGGCCACGGATACCGGCCGTCCGGGTCCCACTCCTCGACCAGCAGGTCGGCGGTGTCGTGGAGCACCCGCGGCGTCCACGGCCGGGGCAGCCGGGACAGGCGGCGTACGGCGGCCTGGAAGCCGTCGCGGTCCGCCTGGTTGGCGGCGCGGACCCCGGCGACGACAGCGTTCCACAACTCCTGCTCGACGGGTGTCGGTGGACGCCACATCTCGTCTCCTCTCATCCCGGTGGCCGGGTCGGATGGCTGGGTCGCGGGGCGTGCGCGGCGGGGTGGCCGGCACGGACCTGTAGGAGGGCGAGGCCCGTGCCGGCCACGGTGATCACCCCAATCACCGTCTTCCCGCCGGCGGCGCGACCGGAATCCGGTGGACGTCCGGACGCCGCGCCGTGGCGTGTGGCACGACGCTCGTCCGGACGTCCGGCGGGCGGACCCGATGTCTCCCGCCCTGGGTCGCTCGGCGTCGTGAGGGAACTCTAGGGCAGGAATCAGTCACTTATGGCCATTTCTACCGGCGTGTCCCATATTCACGAGGGAAGGGTCGGCGGCAATGCTCCATTATGCGCATATCCGGAAGGTGGGGCGAAAACCCGGCTCGTGCCGACAGTGGCGCCTCGAGCGCCGAAACAGGACGACGAACAGAAGAGTTCGGGGCCGCCCCGGCCGGGGGCGGCCCCACAATGGGCACTCAGCGCTGAGTGCGGTCGTCGATCTCCGTGCCGGACTCGCCGGGTCGGGCGCCGATCGCCTCCTCGGCCGCGCGCCCGCCGGTGCTCTCGTCACCCAGCGTCAGGTCGCTGCGGGGCAGCCCGGACAATCCGGCCGGGTCCCGAATCTCGCCCTGCACGCCGCGGGCGTCCTGGGCGAGGTCCGAGACCTCGGCCCGCCCGGGCCGGCCGCCGATCGCCTCCTCGGCCGCGCGCCCGCCGGTGCTCTCGTCACCCAGCGTCAGGTCGCTGCGCGGCAGCCGGGACAGGCCGGCGGGATCGTCGGTCGGCTGGTCGGGCCAGCCGCTCTCCGCCGCCGGGCCGCCGGCGGATTCCCGGCGCCCGATGCCACGTCCGTGGTACACGCCCGACGCGTCGCCCGGATCACCGGGATCGGCCAGGCTGGTGTCGACGGGCCGGCCGTCCGGTTCGGCCAGGCCGGCCCGGCGCAACATGTCGACCAGTTGGTCGTGCGGCATGCGTTCGGTGTCCGGTATGCCGGCACCGCGCGCGATGGACCGCAGGGTGGTCAGGTCCTGGTCTGCGAAGGTCTCGGCCATGCGGTTGCCTTCCCGAGTGCCCGGACAAGGAAACCTGCGCTCAGGCCCGCGCACCGCCCAGGCCGAGCAGCACCGCGAGCCCGAGGGCGCTGCGCGGGGCGTACGGCACCCGCCACAGGCCACCATGCGCCGCCGCGTACGCCTCGTCCCGCCACGGGTGCGCCTGCGCGGGCCCGCCCCCGGTGTGCAGGTCGTGCACGAGCAGCGCGGCCATCAGGGTGTTGCTGGTGGCCGGCTCGAACACCTCGATACCGAACCGGTGCGCGCCCGCGTAGGCCGCCGCGAGGGCCCGGTTGCGCAGCACCGAGCGGGTCCGGGTCGGCGGGGCCACGGTGAACGACACCGTCGTCCCGGCGTCCCGGGCCACCGCCGCCCGCCACCGTTGCAGCCGCTTGGCCAGGGCGTAGTTCGGGCCCTGCTGGGGGACCAGGCTGTCGTTGATGCCGGGGTCCGCGTCCGGCGGGTAGTTGCGGTGCAGCAGCCGGCCGCCGGAGAGCACCCGCAGTGACCGGCGGGCCAGACCCCGGGCGGCGTAGCCGCGTTCGGCGTGGGCCACCGCCTCGGCGGGGACGGCGTACACGTCGGTGGGGGTGGCCAGAAAGGCCAGCGCCACGTCCGGGCGCTGGCTGGCCAGGTGGACGGTGAGCGCGTCGACCGCAGTGGCGACCCGCACGTTCGTGGCGCCGTCGGCGTACACGTAGTTGCCCAGGACGAGGCGCCCGTCGAGGCCGCGCAGCCAGGCGGCGGCCTGGGGGAGGCGGTGCAGCAGGTCCGCGCCCGCCCCGGCGGCGAGGGCCGCGTCGTCGCCCGCCGTGCCGGGGCGCACCGGCAGGTGCAGGCGCCCGCCGTGGCGGTGAGCGGTGCGCAGCACCCGGCGCCAGATGTCGGGGCGGGGCAGGTCCACGGCGACCACCTCGCCGCCCCAGCGCAGCACGGACGGCAGCGGACCCATCTCCGCGCCCGCGCCGAGCACCACGACCCGCTGGTCGCGCAGGTCCAGCCAGTCCGGGTTGGCCAGCACCGCGCGGACCGCCTCGGCGCAGCTCGGCTCGATGACCCCGGCGTCCACCCAGGCGTCCAGGCGGCGGCGCAGGTCGTCGCCGCGCAGCCGCTGCCCCCGGTACGGCAGCGACAGTTCCCGGTCCACCTCGCCGGTCCCGGTGACCGTGGCGGTCTCCAGCGGCTCGGGGTCGGCCAGGTCGAACACCCGGCCGAGGTCGATCTCCGCGCCGTCCTCGGGCAGGTAGCGCATCCGGGCGTGCAGGGAGGCCAGCCCGTCGCGGGCGACGGTCAGCGCCGCGTCGCGGGAGAGCAGGCCGGCCTCGACCAGCCGGCGGAAGTGGCCGAGGTAGCCGTGCCGCCAGTTCGTCTCGTGCTCGGCGGCGCGGGCGCCCACCGGGTCGACCGCGCGCAGGGCGTCGGCCACCACGGCCCGCCCCAGCGCGCTGGTGCTGCGCGTACCGCCGGTCTCGGGGAACACCACCCCGCTCGGGCCTTCCACGGTCGCCGTCCTCCCGGTCGTCTCGACTGCCGACTCCGGGCCCACTCTGCCGCATCGCCGGTGGCGCCGCAGCACAGGGCCGCGCAACCCCGCTGACCGCTTCAGGTCACGCTTGCCGCACGGATCGGTCACGACGTTCACGCTTGCGTATCGGCTCGGCCACGGCGGGAGCCGCGCCCCGGTCGCCCTGCGTCAATGACCGTGACGGATCCGGTGCGGCGTGGCCGGATCACCGCCCCTTCGTCCATCCGGGAGGATCCGATGAGCCACGTGAGACGGTCACTGCTGCTGCCGGTGGTGCTGGCCGCCGCGCTGACAATCCCCGCCTGCACCGCCGGGGACGCCGGGCGGCAGGCCGACTCGGCCCGCGGGCCGGCCCGCCCGTACGACGGCGCACCCCGCTCGGGCGGGAACGACACGATCACGGAGGAGGACGCCGCCTCCACCTTCGGCGTCGACGTCGACACCGCGTCGTACGGCTACGCCCGCCGGCTCATCCGCGACGGGCGGCTGCCCGAGCGGTCCGAGGTGCGCCCGGAGGAGTTCGTGAACTCGTTCCGGCAGGACTACGCCGACCCGGCCGGCGACGGTTTCGCCGTGCACGTCGACGGCGCCCGCCCGCCCGAGACCCACCGGGGCGAGGCGGACGAGCGGATCATGCGGGTCGGCCTGCAGACCCGCGGCGAGGACCGGGAGAGCCGCTCGGACGCCGCGCTCACCTTCGTCATCGACGTCTCCGGCTCGATGGGTGAACCCGGCCGGCTCGATCTGGTGCAGGACGCGCTGCACAGCCTGGTGGACCAGCTGCGTCCCACCGACTCCATCGCCATCGTCGAGTTCAGCACCAGGGCGCGGGTGGTCCGGGAGATGACCCCGGTCTCCGACGCCCGGCCGCTGCACACCGCCATCGACTCCCTGCGTCCGCAGGACAGCACCAACCTGGAGGCCGGCCTGGTGCTCGGCTACCAGGTGGCCCGCGACGGGTTCCGTCCCGGGAAGACCAACCGGGTGATCGTGCTCTCCGACGGGCTCGCCAACACCGGCAGCACCGAGTCGGAGCCGATCCTGCGCCGGGTACGCGCCGAGGCGGAGAAGCAGATCGCCCTGCTCGGCGTGGGCGTCGGCAGCCAGTACGGCGACCGACTGATGGAGCAGCTCGCCGACCGGGGCGACGGCTTCGTGGTGTACGTGGGCGAGCGGGACCAGGCCCGGAAGGTGTTCGTGCAGCAGTTGCCGGCGACGCTGAGCGTCCGCGCGCTCGACGCCAAGGTGCAGGTGACCTTCGACAAGTCGGCGGTGCGCTCCTACCGGCTCGTCGGCTACGACAACCGGGCCATCGCCGACGAGGACTTCCGCGACGACCGGGTCGACGGCGGCGAGGTCGGCCCCGGGCACAGCGTCACCGCGCTCTACGCCGTCCGGCTCGCCGACGGGGCGTCTCCCACGGAGCGGGTGGCCCGGGTGCAGGTGCGCTGGACCGACCCGAAGGACCGGGAACCGGCCGAGACGTACGAGTCGGTGACCGTCGCCGACCTGGACCGGGACTTCGCCGAGGCGTCGCCGCGGCTGCGGACCTGCTACGCGGCCGCTTACTTCGCGGTGGCCCTGCAGGGCGGCGGGGAGGCCCGCCTGAGTGACCTGGCCACGATCGCGGACCGGGCGGCCGACGCCACCGAGGACGCCGAGGTGCGGGACCTCGGCCGGGTGATCCGCGAGGCCGACCAGCTGCGCTGACGGGTGGTCCGCGGGCCGGCCCGCGGACCGTCAGGCGCGGGAGAGCTTGCGCTGCGGGGCCGGGCGGGTGCGCTCGACGTCGATGCCGACCAGCTCCCCGAAGCGCGGGTCGACGGCCAGCAGCGGGCGCGGCCCGAACAGGGCCATCGCGATCAGCAGCTCGTCGGTGCCGCGCTCGCTCCACGCCGGTCGCTGTTGCGGGTCCAGGTCGGCGTGCCGGCGGCGCAGCCGCCGCAGCATCCGGCGCGCGGCGGCGCCGGTCTCCGGCACCTCGCAGAGCCACCAGCCGCCCAGGGCGGTGGCCAGGCAGCACAGCAGCAGCCCTACCACGGAGGCCGGGCCGCCCGCGTCGCGGCCCTCGACGGCGCTGTCCACCAGCCGGGCCAGCCCGACCACCGCGACGCCGAACAGGGGCAGGGTGCCCAGCGCCACCCGCCGCCGCTGCGCCGCGGTGAGCAGCCAGCCGTCGCGGACCAGCCGGCCCACCAGCCGGCGCAGCGCCCGCCCCACCGCGGGGTCGGCGAGCACGGCCGCCCAGGTCTGCGGCCGGCGCAGCGCGGCGTGCAGGGCGCGGACCAGCGGGGACGAGCGGGGTGGTGGGGGGCCGTCGACCGCGAGGGTGGCCAGCTCACCACGGTGCACCACCCCGGCCCGGTGCAGCGCGGCCATACCGACCTGGCAGGCCAGCAGCGCCCGGTCGGTGAGGTACGCCACCTCGACGGTGTCCGGCTCCGCGCCCCGGGCACGCCGGCCGGTCAGCTCACGCACCGCCAGGGCGACCGCGAGCGCCACGGCGACCGCGGTCACGTAGTCGAGTAGGAAGAGCGGTCCGCTGACACCCCAGAGCATGGCGCCAAGTATGGCGCGCCGGCTCAGGCCGCCCGGAACCTGTTGACCCGCGCCTCGGCGGTACGCAGCGCCTCGGCGAGCGGGCCCGTACGCGGCCGCCGGAACCACAGGCTGCGCAGCAGGTTCCGGGTATTGACCCGGGCCACCACCTGGGCGCGGTCGCGGGGCCGGTCGGCGCAGTCGGCCAGCCGGTCCAACCACTGCGCGATCTCCGTCGCCGGGAGCCGCGCCTGCTCGACCAGCGCGTCCACCACGGTGGCCATCCGCTCGTCGTCCTCGTCCGGAAAGATCGTGGCGCCGTTGTGCAGCATCGCCGCCAGCGCGTCCAGGACCGCCCGGTGGGTGGCCCGGTCGCTCTCCGGGCAGCGGACCAGCTCGTCCAGGGCGTCCGCGTAATGCGCGGCGGCGTGCGCCCAGCCGCCGCCGGGGACCAGTCCGCGCAGGTCCCGCTCCTGCCGGTGGTAGCGCAGCAGGGCGTCGCGTACGCGGGCGAACCGGGCGACGGACAGGAACGGCTGGCGGCGGTGCCGGGCCAGCACCAGCGCGACCACGAGCATGCTGAAGGTCCGGGTGAACACCGTCGGGTCACCGTCGCCACCGATGCCGTGGAACAGGTGCCGGTCGTCGATCAGCACGTCGAGGAGGCGACCCAGCTCGTCGTCGGTGAACCGGTCGCCGGTGACGAACGCGTGGAAGGTGGGATAGACGAGTTCGTCGCGCAGCCGCGGATCGGGGTCGCCGATGTGGGCCAGCAGCGCCGGGACGAGGTCCGCCGGCCGTTCACCCGGGCGCAGCCGGTAGTCGTCCGCCTCGATCCGTCGCAGGTCGGCCAGGAGCGCGCTCGCCGTGTCGGTCACGGCACGTCATCCTAACGGCCATGATCGACGTGCGCGTCTGAATTTGATCAGGAGGCGTGGCGTACCTGGCTGGACCAGATCCGGGATCACGGGCTCATCACCGTCCCGGTGCGCCACCGCGTCGGGTCCCGCCGGCGGCCCGGGTAATCCCGGTCGCGGACCGTCGGGCGCGCGGCTAACGTGCGCGGGATGCGGATCCGCGAGTACACCGAGGCCGACTGGGACCAGATCCGGCCGATCCTGGACGAGGTCATCGGCGCGGGGGAGACCTTCCCGTACGACCCCGCGTGGCCCCCGGAGGTGCTGCACGACGTGTGGGTGGAACGCCCGCCCGGCCTGACCGTGGTCGCCGAGGCGGACGGGATGATCCTCGGCACCGCCAAGACGGGTCCCAACAAGCCCGGCCCCGGCTCGCACGTGGCCTCCGCCAGCTACATGGTCACCGCCGCCGCGCGGGGGCGCGGCGTCGGCCGGGCGCTGGTCGAGTACACCCTCGACTGGGCCCGCCGCCAGGGCTACGCGGCGATGCAGTTCAACGCGGTGGCGGAGAGCAACGCGGCGGCCGTCGAGCTGTACCGGCGGCTCGGCTTCACGGTGGTCGGCACCGTGCCGGAGGCGTTCGCGCACCCCACCCAGGGCCGGATCGGGCTCCACGTGATGCACCGGTACCTCTGAGCATGCTGTCGCGTTGACGACCGTCGCGATCGGGTTGCAACCGGATGCCGGACCGAGGCGTGTAGGGCGACAGGCACGTCGGCCCCGGGCATCCGGCCCCGGCCCGTGCCCACAAAGCGGGAAACGGAGACCCCTCATGGCTGTCCTGTCTGTCCGGCCGCGCGCCGGTGTCGCGTACCGGTATCTCCTGCTCGTCGGCGTGCTGGCGCTGCCCGGCTGCGGCCCGAACGCGTCGCCGTCGACGGCCGCGCCGGAGATCACGGCGACCGCGCCGACGGCGACCCCCGGCACGCCGACCGCCGCGCCGACGACCGCCGGTCCGACGCGCTCGACCGTGCCCGCCGCCGGCACGGGCGCGCCGCAGCGGTGCACGACGGCCCAACTGGACGTGCTCCTCGGCGACGAGACGGTGGGCTCCGGCCACCGCGGGGTGCCGGTCGTCCTGCAGAACAGCGGTGACCGGCCGTGCTGGCTGCAGGGCTACCCGGGCGTCGACGGCCTCGACAGCGCCGGACGGACCCTGGCCCACGCGAAGCGGACCCCGCACGGCTACCTCGGCGGCATCGCCGGCGACCAGCCCGCCCGGGTGCTGCTCGCCCCGGGTGAGCTGGCCTCCGCCCTGGTCGAGGCGCTGGCCTTCCGCGCCGCCGACGGCGGGGCGTGCGAGGCGTACGCGTCGTTGCTGGTGACGCCGCCGGACGAGACCCGGTCGGTGCGACTGCGCTGGACCACCGACAGTTGCTCGGCGCTCGAGGTGCACCCGGTGGTGGCCGGCACCACGGGCCGGGCCGGCTGAGGATCGGCGCCCCCACCGGCCGCGTCAGGTGCGCGAGGATCGGCGCATGAGAGACGAACCTGTCGAGCTGGCCGCCGCCCTGGCGCGCTTCGATCAGTTGTGGAGTCCGCGCATCGTCACCACCGTCAACGACTATGACGTCCGGGTCGCCAAGGTGGCCGGGGAGCACGTCTGGCACGCCCACGACCACACCGACGAGTTCTTCCTGGTGCTCGACGGGGAGCTGCGCATCGCCCTGCGCGACGGGGCCGACGGCGCCGAGCGGGAGGTGGTGCTGCCGCGCGGCGCGGTGTACGTGGTGCCGCGCGGGGTGGAGCACCGGCCGTCCGCCCCGGACGGCGCGTCGATCCTGATGTTCGAGCCGTCCGGCACGTCCAGCGTCGGCGACCGGCACGACGAGGTGCCCGGTCACGTGGACGCCACCACCGGGCACCGGCTCTGACCACGTCGGGTCAGCGTCTCGCCGGCACCTGGTCGACGGGGTCGGCCGGGGCGCTCGCCGGCACCTGCTCGACGGGGTCGGTCGGGGCGCTCGCCGGCCAGCCGAGCCGGCGTACGCCGGGGACAGCGGCGGTGCCGGCGCAGGCGAGCAGCACCAGCACCCCGGCCACCGCCAGGGGCGCCGCTGGCCCCCAGGAGCGGGCGGCCAGCGGCGCCAGGGCGTATCCGAGCGGCATGGCGCCCAGCGACATCAGCCAGTCGTAGGAGGTGACCCGGGCCAGCACCTCCGGCGGGAACTGGCCCTGCACCACCGTTTCCCAGATCGGGTTGAGGAAGCCCAGCGCGGTCAGCGCGAGGCAGTAGGCGGCCACGGTCACCGGGGCGGGCGCGGCGGCGGCGAGCAGGAGCAGCGGCGCCGCGTACGCCGCGAGCGCGAGGTTGCCCAGCAGCACCGGCCGGGCCGGGCGGACCCGGGCGGCGAGCAGCGATCCGGCCAGCAGGCCGACCGCCCCGGCCTGCTGCAGCAGCACCCAGACGCCCTCGCCGCCGAGGCGGTCCACGGCGACCAGCGGGCCGACGGTGAGCAGCACCGCCGCCGCACCGTTCCACACCCCGTGGGCGACCAGGCTGCTCCAGTACCAGTCCCGGGAGCGGACCTCCCGCCAGCCGTGCACCAGGTCAGCGCGGAGCGCCCGGTGCGGCACGGGCACGTGCCGGACCCGGATGACCGCCAGCAGCGCCGCGCTGACCGCGAACGACGCGGCGTCGAGCACGAACGCCCAGCCGGGTCCGGCGGTCCAGACCAGCAGCCCGGCGAGGGCGGGGCCGGCCAGCCGGCTGGCGTTGGCGGCGACCCCCATCAGCGCGTTGGCCCGCTGCCGGCCCTCGGCCTCGACGGTGCCGGCGACCAGCGGCGACGCGGTGGGGATGGCGAAGCCGGAGGCCGCGCCGCCGACCGCGGAGGCCACCGCGAGGTGGGCCAGGGACGGGGTTCCGCCGAGCAGTTCGGCGCCGACGACGAGCTGGGCGACGCAGCGCACCAGGTCGGTGGTGAGCGCGACGCGCCGTGCGTCGAACCGGTCGGCGACCACGCCGCCGAGCGGCAGCAGCAGCAACCGGGGCACCATCGCGCAGCCCAGCACCACGGCGAGGGCCGCGGTCGACCCGGTGGCGCGCAGCACCGCCAGGGCGAGGGCGGTGGGCACCACGGCGTCGCCGACGGCGGAGACGGTACGGCCGAGGAACAGCAGGCGGAACGCCCGGAGGCGGAGTGGATGCGTCACCTGGGAAGGATACTTCGACGCCGAAAATTTCGACAACGAATATTTTGTCGGCGTCGTACGGTGGTCGGGTGACCGACCGTGACCCCGTCGACGAGCACGTCGCGCGCTGGCTGCCCGTCCTGCCCGACCTGGACCCGGATGTCGAGGGCGCGGTCGTCCGGATGTCGCTGCTCACCCGGCACCTGCGCGAGGTGAAGGACCGGGCCCTGGCCGAGCTGGACCTGCAGGAGAAGGAGTACGGCACCCTGCACGCCCTCGCCGGCCGGGGCGGCCGGGCGGCGCCCTCGGACATCGCCGCCGACCTGCGGATGGCGCCCGCCTCGATCACCGCCCGGGTGGACGCGCTGGTCCGCCGGGGCTTCGTCCGGCGGATCCCGTCCACCGTCGACCGGCGGCGGATCGACGTCGAACTCACCGACGCCGGCCGGGCCTACTGGCGTCGCGCGATCGGCGTGGTCGGCGACGAGGAACACCGGGTGCTGGGCGCGCTCACCCCGGACGAGCGACGGCTCCTGTCCGACCTGCTCCGCCGGGTCACCCTGGTCGCCGAGCGGCCGCCCGCCGCGCCGTCCCGGGATGTCGGTGGGCCGGTCTAGGTTGGCCGCAGGCCAACAGGCGCACAGGGAGGCACCATGACCACGCTCGTCGACCGACCGCACACCGCCCTGCTCGTCATCGACGTGCAGAACGGCGTGGTGAACCACGCCCACGACCGGGACCGGGTGGTGGCCAACGTCGCCACCCTGGTCGACCGGGCCCGCGCCGCCGGCGTTTCGGTCGTGTGGGTCCAGCACCGCAGCGACGAGCTGCCCCAGGGCAGCGAGCAGTGGCAGTACGTGCCCGAGCTGGTGCGGCGCGACGACGAGCCACTGGTGCACAAGGAGTACGGCGACTCCTTCGAAGACACCGAGCTGGAGCAGGTCCTGGCCGAACGCGGGATCGGTCGGCTGGTGGTCGCCGGCGCGCAGACCGACCAGTGCATCCGCTCGACCCTGCACGGCGCGATCGCCCGGGGCTACGACGCCACCCTGGTCGCCGACGCGCACACCACCGAGGACCTGACGGCCTACGGCGCGCCCTCGCCCGAGCAGGTCATCGCCCACACCAACCTCTACTGGAACGACCATACGGCTCCGGGCCGGACGGCCGGCACGGTCGACACCGCCGACGTCGAGTTCGCCGCCACCCCTGCCGGCGTGTGAGCCGCACCGGCTCCCCGCCCCGACGGAAAACGCCTGGCCGCCCCGCGGGCCGGCTGGCAGGCTGCCGGTCATGAGTTCGCAGGCCCTGGCGGGTGCGCTCGCCGACGACCGACGCCGTGCCGTGTTCGCCGCGATCGTCCTCGGCGCCGGGGACGTCCCGGCCGTCGTGGCGCGTACCGGGCTGTCCGCCCGGGACGTGGCCACCGGCGTACGGCGTCTCGTGGACGCCGGGATCGTGGCCGACGACCCGATCGGCCTGCGGATCGACGGGGAGCGCCTGCGGGAGCTCGCGCGCACCGCCGAGCCGGCGACCGCGGCTGCGGCGGCGGACCCCCGGGAGCGGATCCTGCGCACCTTCGTCCACGACGGCCGGCTGACCCGCCTGCCCGCCCAGCGCGGCCGGCGGCGGGTGCTGCTGGAACACATCACCGAGCGCTCCTTCGAGCCCGGCGTGCGCTACCCGGAGCGGGTCGTCGACGACGCGCTGCGAACGTGGTGCGAGGGCGGCGAGGCCGACCACGTCTCGCTGCGCCGCTACCTGGTGGACGACCTGCTCCTGACCCGCGAGCACGGGGTCTACTGGCGGCCCTGACCGGGAAAAGCCGGTCACCGTCCGGCGAGGATCGGACGGTGCCCACCTGGACGACGACCCCCACCCGGCCCGACACCCCCGAGGCCGCCCTGCTGCTGCGCGAACACCTGGCCGAGATGGTCCGCCGCTGGCACCGCCGGCCGGAACGTCCTGGCGAGGTGGATGCCACGCTCATCGGGTCGCCCAGCGACGGCCTGGTCCCGCCCACCGGGCTGCTCCTGGTGGCCCACCAGGGCGGGCGGCTCGCCGGCTGCGCCGGCAGCCCGGCTGGGCACCCGCGGCGACCTGGTGGAGGCCCGCGCCCTGTACGCCCGGCACGGTTACGCCGAGATCCCGGCCTGCAACGTCGACCGGTACGCCCAGCACTGGTTCGAGAGGCTCCTGCCGGCCGGGGTTGACGGCGCGGTTGCCACGCGCTAAATAAGAAACCAGGTAGTTGAGTCGCCTCGACTCAACTTGACACCTTCGGCCAGGAGAACCGAGGAGGCACGGCCATGTTGATGCGTACCGACCCGTTCCGCGAGATCGACCGGCTCGCCGAGCAGTTCTTCGGCACCACCGCCCGGCCGGCGGTCATGCACCTCGACGCCTACCGCGACGGCGACTTCTTCTACGCCGCCTTCGACCTGCCCGGCGTCGACCCGGACAGCATCGACTGCACGGTGGAGCGCAACGTGCTGACGGTCCGCGCCGAGCGGCGCCGGCCCACCGGGGACGACGTGGAGCTCGTCGCGGCCGAGCGGCCGATGGGCACCTTCACCCGGCAGCTGTTCCTCGGCGACACCCTCGACGCCGACAAGCTGGAGGCCGGCTACGAGAACGGGGTGCTGACCCTGCGCATCCCGGTCGCCGAGCGGGCCAAGCCGCGCCGGATCAGCGTCACCGCGACCGCCGACGGCCGCCGGGAGATCAGCGCCTGACGGGGATCACCTGGGGGCGTCCGGTTCGGACGCCCCCATCGTCGTGTCGGGGTAGAGCCGGGCCAGGGCGTGCGCGGTGGCGGTGAGCCGCTCCCGCAGCTCGGCCGGCTCCAGCACCTCCACCTCGGCGCCGAGCTTGAGCAGTTCGGTGTGGGCGTGCTTCACCGACTCGATCGGCACGGTGGTCTCCAGCCAGCCGTCCTCGTCGGGCTCGCCGGCCGCCGCCCGGGCGGCCCGGCTCATCTCGGGCGGGAAGACGTACGGCATGAACTCCAGCGCGGCCACGGTCATCCGTACCCGCGCCTGCGCCCGGTAGACGTCCCGCTCGTACCGCTCGGTCCACTCCCGCCAGTAGCCGGCCAGGTCGAAGTCGGCCGGGCGCGCGTACCGCTCGTCGGACAGCACGACGTCCAGGACCGCGCCGACCCGGTAGGTGCGCAGCTGCTCCTCACAGCGGGCCACCAGATACCAGCGACCCGCCTTCAGCACCACGCCGAGCGGGGCCACCACCCGGGTCACCTCACGCGGGGCCCGCCAGCGCCGGTAGCGCATCTCCACCAGCCGGTCCTCCCACACCGCCCGGGCCAGGGCCGTCAGGTGCGGGGTGGGTTCCGGATGCCGGAACCAGCCGGGCGCGTCGAGGTGGAACCGCTGCCGCATCCGCCCGCCCCGGTCGGCCAGCTCGTCGGGGAGCGCGGCGAGCACCTTCAGCTCGGCGGCGGCCACCACCGGACCGAGCCCCAGCTCGGCGGCCGGGCCGGGCATCCCGGTGAGGAACAGCGCCTCGGCCTCGGGCGCGGTCAGCCCGGTGAGCCGGGTCCGGTAGCCCTCCAGCAACTGGTAGCCGCCGGCCGGGCCGCGGTCGGCGTACACCGGCACGCCGGCGGCGCCCAGCGACTCGACGTCCCGGTAGATGGTCCGGACGGACACCTCGAGGGCGTCGGCGAGTTCCTGGGCGGTCATCCGCCCCCGCGTCTGCAGGAGCAGCAGCAGGGAGACCAGGCGGCTGGCACGCACGCGGTGACGGTAACCCGGGCGGAAGACGCCGTGTCCCGCGGCCGGCTCGGGGCGAGGCCCGTGTGACGTGTGTCGGACTTCCGTCGGGCGCGCCTCGTCGCGATTCCTCCCGAAGGCTGAGAGCCTTTCTCACATGCTGCGTCCCGAGGTCCTGCCCCGCGCCTCGGCCCGCCCCGCCCTGCGCGGCGGGCCGACCGACTTCACCGAGGCGTGGCTGCGCAACCGGCGGCTGTCGGAGCACACCCGCGACGCGTACCGGCGGGACGTCGCCGCCTGGTTGAACTGGTGCGCCGACCGGAGCCTGGATCCGCTGCGGGTCAGCTTCCTCGATGTGAACGCGTACGGCCGGGAGCTGGAGTCGACCCTGGGCGTGCGCAGCGGCCGCCCGCTCACCCCGGCCACCGTCGCCCGCCGGCTGTCCGCCCTGTCCAGCTGGTACGACTTCCTGGTCAAGCTGCGCGCGGTGGAGGCCAACCCGGTCGCCGGCGCCGACCGTCCCCGGGTCGACCGGGACCACTCCGCCACCGTCGGGCTCACCCCGGAGGAGGTGGACGCGCTGCTGGCCGCGGCCGAGGCGGGCTCCGGCCCGACGGCGCCACGCAACCGGGCCACCATCGCCCTGCTGGCGGACCTGGGGCTGCGGGTCGGCGAACTGATCTCGCTGGACCTGACCGACCTGGGCGCCGAGCGCGGGCACCGTAGCGTCCGGTTCGTCGGCAAGGGCGGCAAGGTGCGCCGGCGGGCGCTCACCCCCGGCACCGCGTACGCGGTGGACGCCTACCTGGCCGCCCGGGCCGCCGCGCAGCGGCTGACCGTGCCCGAGCTGACCGGGCCGCTGCTGGTCACCGCCACCGGCGCCCGGCTGGACCGGCACGCGGTGTTCCGGCTGGTCCGCCGGCTCGCCCAGGTCGCCGGCATCCCCGCCTGGGCGAAGCTGTCCCCGCACTCGCTGCGGCACGCGTTCGCCACCACGGCCCGCGCCGAAGGGGTGCCGCTGGAGGACGTGCAGGACGCGATGGGGCACGCCGACCCGCGCACCACCCGGCGCTACGACCGGGACCGGCACAACCTCGACCGCGACCCCGCGTACGTCATCTGGGCCGCACGGGCGCGCCGGCGCGGATAACCCGCTTGACGGAGTGAGTACTCACTCCGCATCCTGGGCGGCATGACAGACCCCGACCTGCCCCGCCGCCGCGCGCCGGGGATGAGCCCGGACCAGCGCCGGGCGATGATCGTGCAGGCCGCGCTGCCGCTGCTCGCCACGCACGGCGCCACGTTCACCACCGCCCAGGTGGCCCGGGCCGCCGGCATCGGCGAGGCGACCGTCTTCCGCGCCTTCGCCGACAAGGACGCCCTCGTCGACGCCGCCGTCGCCGAGGCGCTGCGCCCCGATACCGCGCTCGCCGAGCTCGCCGCCGTCGGGCTGGACCAGCCGCTGGCCGACCGGCTCACCGCCGCCGCCACCGCCCTGCGCGCCCACCTGGAGCGGCTCGGCGCGGTGCTCGCCGCCGCCCACGCCGCCGGCCGCCCCGGACGGTCCCGCCGGAACGCCCGTCCGGACCACGGCTCGCAAGACGCCCGATCGGGCCGGGACGAGTCGGCGGCCGCGGTAAGGGCCGCAGTGGCCGCCCTGCTCGCCCCCGAGCAGGACCGGCTGCGGCTGCCCGCCGACCGGCTGGCCGCGCTGTTCCTCGCCGTCCTGCTGCCCGGCCGCGGCCCGCTGCCGGGCGACCCGCCCACCCCCGCCGAGCTGGTCGACCTGTTCCTGCACGGCGCTCTCATCACGACTCCAGAGGAGGCGAGCCGGTGACCGTCACCCTCAACCACACGATCGTCCCGGCCCGTGACCACCACGCCGCCGCCCGGTTCTTCGCCGAGTTGATGGGCCTGCCGGTGCTGCCACCCGCCGGCCGGCACGGCCACTTCGCCCCGGTACGCGTCAACGAGCAACTGACCCTCGACTTCATGAGCGTGCCCACGCCCGAGGGGCACCACCTGGCCTTCGACGTCGACCCGGCCACCTTCGACGCGATCCTGACCCGGCTGCGCGACAGCGGCGTGCCCTACGGCAGCGAGCCCAGGTCGCCCGACAACGGGCGCACCGACCATCCACTGTGCGCGCGGGGCCTGTTCTTCCGCGACGAGTCCGGCAACCTCTACGAGGTCATGTCCCCGGCGTGATCGTCGTACGCCGCTCGTAGGGTGCCGGCATGCGACACGGGCTGGAGATCTGCTGCGGCGACGACCCGCCGACCTACGACCCGTGGCTGGTCCTCGCCGCCGTGGCCGCCCGGACCGACCGGGTGGTCCTGGACACCACGGTGACCGCCCTGCCCCGGCGCCGGCCGGCCAAGCTCGCCGGGGAGGTGCTCACCCTCGACCACCTCTCCGGCGGCCGAGCCCTGGTACGCCGGTCTGGGTGGGCGGCAGCACCCAGCCGAAGGCGGTGCTGCGCCGCGCCGCCCGCGCCGACGGCGGCGTGCCGTACAAGCTGACCGACACCGACGACTGGGCCGACCCTCACCCCCGACGAGGTGCACGACCTGGCCGCCGCTCTGCCGCCCACCCGCGCCGACGGGCAACCGTTCGACGTGGCGATCGGCGGGCGTCGCCGGCGTGCCGACGAGCGGGCCGAGCGGGCGTACCTGACCGGACTGGCGGCGGCCGGAGCGACCTGGTGGCTGGAGTACGTGCCGGCCGGTGAGCCGGAGGCGATGCGCGCGGCGGTGGGCCCGCGGGCCGCCGCGCTGAGCCGGCGACGCTCCACATCGGCCCAGCGTTTGCGCCCGGTCGGCGGCTGACCGATGCTGAGCGGGAGGTGGTGCGTCGTGCCGTCGGAAGGGGCGGACCATGGGGACACGACACCGGACATCCACACTGCTGACCGCGATGGTCCTGGCGGCCGCCACCGTGGTCGCCCCGACCCTGCCGGCACACGCCGCGGTACCGGTCGACACGCCCACCATCTGGACGATGGCCGGCACCCCGGACGGCAGCCGGACCTTCGTCGGCGCGGTCGAGTCGGGCGTGCTCGTGGTCGACGCCGACGCCACGTCCGCGCGCCGGGTGGACGGTCTCGGCCGCGCCGTCGGCGTGCGGATGGCGCAGGACGGCCGCATCCTGTGGGTCGGGCTGCCCAACGACCGGCAGATCGCCGCCGTGGACACCACCACCCTCGCCGTGACCGCCCGCTACGACGTCGGAGCGGACATCTGCCCGGGTGACGTCGCACCCACCGGCCCGTACGTCGCCTTCGCCTTCGACTGCCTGCACTACTCCGACCAGACCCTCCCGCCGACTCCCACCGGCGTCGGCGTGCTCGACACCCGTACGGGCGCGGTGTCGCTGTCGCCGCCGGAGTGGTCGTGGTACCAGCCGATCGTCGCGACCTCACCGGGCCTGCCCGGGCGGGTGTTCGCCACCGACTACCTGGTGCACACCGTCAGCCTCACGATGCTCGACGTCAGCGACGGCACCGTCCGGTGGGTCGCCGGCCGCAAGCTCGGCATGGCCAACCCGGCCGACCTGGCCGTGTCCCCGGACGGCAGTCAGGTGGCGCTGACCGGGGTGGACGTCGGCGGCATCCAGACCTTCACCACCACCGCCGACCTCAGCCCGGTCATGCTCTACCCGACGACCTGCTCGTCGCGCTCGGTGGCCTGGTCCGCCGACAGCAGCCGACTGGTGACCATGTGCAACGGGCAGGACTACAAGGTGGCCCTGTTCGCGCGCGGCGCCCCGACGCCGCTGCGGACCGCCGACTTCGTCGGCGAGCCCGAGCGGACGCCCGTGCAGCGCGGGTTGGCGTTCGACGCGGACGCCGGCCGGGTGACCATCGGCTCCCAGGGCCTCTGGGCGCCGGCCGTCCGGTACGTGGACCGGATCGGCCTACGACCGGCCGCCGCCACCGTGACCGGGCCGGCGCGCGGGTACACCACCAGGTCGTCCACGTTCACCACCCAGGTGCTGCTCGGCGGCGCACCCGCCCCCGCCGGCACGTCCGTACAGGTCTACCGGGAGCAGCCCTACGACAGCACCCTGCTGGGCACCTTCACCACCGACGCCACCGGAAGCGTGTCGTTCAGCGACGCCACGCCGCGCAGCGGCACCTGGACGTACCGGGCACACTTCCCGGGTGACGGGTCCTACGCCCGCGCCGACGGGACCGCCACCTTCCAGGCCGACAAGCTGCCCACGTCCCTGGCGGTGGCCTTCCAGCCGGTCAAGAAGAAGCGCGGCAGCGTGTATGGCACCGTGGCGGTCACCCTCGGCCCCACCGTGGGGCACCGGTACGTCACCGTCACCGTCACCACCTCGGCGGGCACCCAATTCCTGACCAGCGGGTCGGTGCCGGACGGCGCGCCGCTGACCGCCACGTACACGGTCACCGGCCCGACCACCTTCACCGCCACCTACGACGGCAACGACTGGCAGGAGGCGGCCACCGCCACGACCACCGCCGCGCCCTGAGCCCGCTCAGCCCGGGGCTCCGCCGGGGTAGCGGGCCACCAGTTCGTCGCCGATGCGGGCCAGTTCGTCCCGCACGGACGGGGGGTCGACGACCTCGACCAGCTCACCCCAGCCGGCCAGGTGCCGGGCGATGTCGCGTGCGGTCGGGGCGGCGAGCCGGACCCGGACCCGGCCGTCGACCGGTTCGCCGTCGGCGTGGCAGTGCCGGCCGAACTGGTCGTGCAGGATCGCCGCGAACCGTCGCGGCACGAGCACCGTCGCCCAGGTGCGCGAGCGCCGCCGCTCCATCTCGTCGACCACCTCCTGCCAGACGCCGGCCAGCACCAGGTCGTCGGGGCGGTGGGCGGGCTCGTCGGTCGGGTCGGCCCGGACGATCCGGTCCACCCGGAACGTGCGCCGGCCCCGGTCGGTGCCGGCCAGCAGGTACCAGACGTCGTCCTTGTCGATCAGGCCCCAGGGGTCCACCAGGCGTTCCGTCGGTTCCCGGTCCCGGCCGACGTAGCGGAGGCGGACCTTGCGGCGGCGGACCACGGCGGTCCGCAGCAGGTCGACGGTCGCCGGCCGGGGCCGGTCGCGCTCGCCCCACCGGACCGGGTCCACCACGGTGGCGTCGCCGGCGGCCGCGGCGTCGGCCCGGAACGGGCGCGGTAGCGCGGCCAGCAGCTTGCGCAGCGCGGCGCGGGCCTCGGGGGAGACGGCCGCGGCGGGGCCGGCGAGCAGGAACAGCGCCTGCGCCTCGGCCGCCGTCAGGCCGCTGAGGTCGGTGCGGGCGCCGCCCACCAGGGACCAGCCGCCGCCGCGCCCGGCCTGCGGATACACCGGTACGCCGGCCGCCGAGAGCGCCTCCAGGTCGCGGCGGGCGGTGGCGACCGACACCTGGAGTTCGCCGGCCAGCTCGGCCGCGGTGACCCGGCCCCGGGTCTGCATGAGCAGCAGTACGGCCAGCAGACGGTCAGCGCGCATGACCAGCGATTCTCCCGGAAAGTGCGCAGAAGGTGAGCACTTTGCTGTCGATGATGGTCGGGTCAGCCACCGAGGAGGGAACTACCGATGCTGCGAGGCCTCACCACCGTCAGCTTCTTCGCCGACGACGTCACCGCTGCCGCCCGCTGGTACAGCGAGCTGCTCGGCGTCCCGCCGTACTTCACCCGCCCGGTAGAGGGGACGCCCGCGTACGTCGAGTTCCGCGTCGGCGACCACCAGCACGAGCTGGGCATCATCGACCGCCGGTTCGCCCCGCGTCCCCGGCCGCAGGAGGCCGGTGGCGCGGTGGTCTACTGGCACGTCGACGACGTCGAGGTCGCCTTCGCCCGGCTGCTGGAGCTGGGCGCCACGGCGTACGAGAAGCCGGTCGAGCGGGGGCCGGGGTTCGTGACCGCCTCGGTGGTCGACCCGTTCGGCAATCTCCTCGGCGTCATGTACAACCAGCACTACCTGCGGATGGCGGCCCGGTGACGGCGTGACCGGACGAACCGGCGCAGGCCGGCTCGTCGGGCGGGCGACCACCCGACGAGCCGCCCCACCGTCAGCCCTGCGGACGCGGGCAGAGGCAGAAGGGCTGCCCGACGGGGTCGAGCAGCACCGTCCACCGCTCGCCGCCCGGCTGGAACTCCGGCCGGCTGGCACCGGCCGCCACGAACTCCTTCTCGGCGACGGTCACGTCGTCGACGTACAGGTCGAGGTGGTAGCGCTTCCCGGCGGTCTCGTCCGGCCAGGCCGGCGGGGTGTAGCCGGGCACCAGGCCGAAGCCGATCGAGACCCCGTCCTTGCTGATCATCGCGTACTCGGCCTGGCTGTGGGTGACCTCCCAGCCGAGGGCGCGGGAGTAGAAGCCGGCGTGGGCGACCGGGTCGGAGCTGTCGAGGTTGACCATCGCGAGGTCGGCGTGCACTGTCATGCCACCCATCCTGGCGACGGAAGCTGACACCTTCTGGCAGGTACCTCCGGCGGATTTCGGCCCGCAGCCGGCCGTGGCGACAGCGGCTCAACTTCCTGCGGGCGCCCGCCGCTGTCTCTACGGTCGGTAGGTGATGGGCAGGGAGCAGGGGTGGACCAGGCCGGCCCGGCGGCGCCGGCCGGTCCGCGCGGGCGTGCTCGTCGGCGGCCTCGGGCTCGGCATGTGCCTGGTCGGGGTGGCCGGCCTCGCGGTCTGGAACGTGCAGGTGGTGCTGCAGGCCAACGGCCCGGTCCGGGAGACCGCCGACACGTTCTTCCGGCAGGTCGCCGCCGGCGACACCGACCAGGCGTACGAGAAGCTCTGCCGGACCGCGCGCGGCAAGTGGAGCCAGGTCGGCTTCGGCAGCTGGGTGCGCACCCCGCCGCAGGTCAGCGGCTACGAGATCGTGGACGTGTCGGTGGCCACCCGGAGCGGCCGGCCGCGCGCCACGGTGAAGGTGCGGCTGACCCGCGAGGGCGGCGCCAGCGAGGAGCGGGACCTGCCCGTGGTGCAGGAGGACGGCAAGTGGCGGGTGTGCGGGGACCCGTTCTGACCCGTCGGGGGCAGCGCGCCCGCCCGCTCGTCTCCTAGGCTGTCGGTACACGACTGGCGCGGGTGGGCGACCACCGGGGAGTGAGGTCGGGGGCGTCGACCGCCTGGGTGCCCTCATCGAGGAGATGAGGAGCCGCATGAGTTCCCCCGTACGCCACCGGATCCTGCACCTGTCCGACACCCACGTCGGCGCGAACGGCTTCGACGAGGACGGCGTGGACGCCCGCGCCGCCCTGGCCGGCATCCTCCACGACGTGCGGCACGTGCCGGACCTCGACCTGGTGGTGGTCAGCGGCGACGTCGCCGACGACGGCTCGGTCGCCGGCTGCGCCGCGGTACGGGAGGCGGTCGGCCGGTTCGCCGCCGAGCGGGGCGTACCGCACGTGTACTGCACCGGCAACCACGACCGCCGGGACTCCTTCGCCGCCGTGCTGGGCACCGGCCACCTGGCCGCCGACGGCACCGACGTCGGTGAGCCGGCCGACCCGGCGGGCGAGCACCGGGCGGCCGTCAGCGTGGTACGCGGGCTGCGCGTGGTGACGCTCGACAGTCTCGTGCCGGGGGCGGTGCACGGCCTGCTCGATGACCGGCAGCTGCGCTGGCTGCGCACGCTGCTGTCCCGCCCGGCCGAGGCCGGCACGGTGATCGTGCTGCACCACCCGCCGATCGCGCTGCCCTCGTCGCCGCTGATGGCCTCGGTCAACCTGCGTGATGCCGCGCGGCTCGCCGACGCCGTGGCGGGCACCGACGTGCGGGCGATCCTCTGCGGCCACTACCACCTGCAGCTGTCCGGCTCGCTGGCCGGGGTGCCGGTGTGGGTCACCCCCGGCGTGGTGACCCGCATCGACCTGACCGCGCCACCGGCGTGGGAGCGGGCGGTGACGGGCGCCGGCGCGAGCGTGGTCGACCTGGGTGGCCCGGGGTCGCCGATGTTCCACACCCTGCACGCCCGGGATCCGCGGGCGGGCCGGCAGGTCTACCTGGTCGATGCCGTCTCGGGGGTGGACGTGCCGGCGCAGTGAGCTCAGCCGCGCGGGCCGAGGTCGCCGGAGCGGTAGTGCCGGCGGCAGAGCACCCGGTAGCGCACGTCGGCGGTGTCCACGGTGTCCCCGATGACGACCTGCTCACCCTCGCGGACCACCCGACCGTCGACGACCCGGGCGTTGAGCAGCCCTTCCCGGCCGCACCAGCAGAGCACCTCGACCTGGATGCGGGCCACCTCGTCGGCGAGTTCGAACAGCCGCTGCGCGGCCGGGAACAGGCAGGAGCGGAAGTCGGTGGCCAGGCCGAAGGCGTACACGTCGACGTCGTAGTTGTCGACCAGTTCGGCCATCTGCTCGACGTGCTCCAGGTTGTAGAAGGACGCCTCGTCGCAGATCAGGTAGTCGACGCGTACCCCTTCGGCCCAGGCGTCGCGGACCAGGTCGCGCAGGTCCAGCGCGTCGGTGACCTCGATGGCCGAGTGGGCCAGCCCGATGCGGGTGGTTACCTGCGGGCCGAGCGAGCGGTCGATGCGGGTGGTGACCAGGCCGCGGCGGCCCTGCCGGGCGTGGTTGTAGTTCATCTGCAGGGCCATGGTGGACTTGCCGCAGTCCATCGGCCCCCAGAAGAACTTCAGCGCGGCGGCGTGCAGCGGCCGACCGTCGACGGCGCGGGCGGCGGCACAGCCACCGGGGCGGTCGTCCCCGGGCCCCGGGAGGGGTCGGGCCAGGCAGATCGGGGCGGCAGCGGCGTCGTCGGTCACGTCGGGGCAGCCTAGCCCATCGACACCGGAGGATCGGTCCGCGCGCGGCCCTCCATGATCGGACCGCGCGCGGACCAGCCCTACAGCACCCGGGGCGGGGTGTTGCCGGCGGCGACGATGGCCTTGCGGATCGGCACCGCGGCCAGCAGCGCGAACCCGACCACGAAGAAGATCAGCAGGGAGACCAGGCCCACCCGGTAGGAGGAGGTGAGCTGGAACACCAGGCCGAAGGCGAGCGGCCCGAGCCAGCTGGTGCCCTTGTCGCTGATCTCGTAGAAGCCGTAGTACTCGCCCTCCTTGCCGGCGGGGATGAGCTGGCTGAACAGCGACCGGCTCAGCGCCTGGCTGCCGCCGAGCACCAGGCCGATGCAGCCGCCGAGGATCATGAACGGCAGCGGCGCCTCGGCGGGCAGCCGGAACGCGGCGATGATCACACCGGTCCAGAGCACCAGGGACAGCAGCACCGTCTTCCACGCGCCGATGCGCCGGGCCAGGGCGCCCAGGGCGAGCGCGCCGCCGAAGGCGAGGAACTGCACCAGCAGGATGGTCACGATCAGGGTGCTCTGCTCCAGGCGCAGCTCCTCGGTGCCGTACTGGCTGGCCAGGGTGATGACGGTCTGGATGCCGTCGTTGAAGACCAGGAAGGCGAGCAGGAAGAACAGCGTCAGCGGGTACGTCTTGATCTCCCGCAGGGTGCGGCCGAGCTGCCGGAACCCGTCGGTGAGCACGTTGCCGCCGCCGTGCAGCGCCTCGGCGGTGGGGTGTTCGCGCAGCCAGCGCAGCGGCAGCAGGGTGAACGCCGCCCACCACACGCCGGCCGAGACGATCGACCAGCGGGCCAGGTCGAGGGTGCGCTGCGGGTTGCCCTCCTCGCTGAGCACGGTGACCGCGACCAGGTTCAACGCGAGCAGCAGCCCGCCGCCGAGGTAGCCGATGGCCCAGCCACGGCTGGAGATGGCGTCGCGGTCGTCGGGGCCGCCGAGTTGTGGCAGGAACGAGTTGTAGACGACGACGGCCGCGCCGAAGGAGATGTTGGCGATCAGGAACAGCGCCCCACCGAGCAGGTACCGCTCGCCGGTGACGAACGCGAACCCGATGGTGGCGCCGGCGCCGGTGAACGCGGCGGCGGCCAGCAGCCGCTTCTTGTGCACCGACCGGTCGGCGACCGCCCCGATCACGGGCAGCACGAACACGGTGAGGAACACCGACAGCGAGATCAGGTACGGGTAGTAGGAGCCGGCGGCGATCCGGATGCCCAGCGGATGCACGGATCCGTGGCACTCGTCGGCGCCGAGCCGGCAACCGGCGGCGAGTTCGGTGACGGTGGTAAGGAACGGCCCGAGGAAGACCGTGATCACGGTGGTCTGGAAGGCGGAGTTCGCCCAGTCGTAGAAGTACCAGCCGGTGCGTTCCCGGCGGGTGCTGCCCGGGTGGGCGGGCTCGGCGACGGCGGGGGTGACCGTTTCGGCCATCGGGTTCCTCTGACTCAGGCGGCCCAGTGGCCGCGGCTGCGGTACACGTCGCGCAGCACGCCGACGTGATCGGTCATGATGCCATCCACACCAAGATCAAGTAAGTCGTGCATTTCGGCGGGTTCGTCGATCGTCCAGACGTGCACCTGCAACCCGATCCGGTGGCAGTACGCGAGGAAGCGCCGATCCACCACCGGGATGCGCCCGTACCGGACGGGCACCTGGGCGGCGACCACGGACGGGGGCACCCGCAGCGGCCGGCCGTGCAGGGAGGCCATCCGCAGCCGGGCCACCCCGCGCATGCCGAGGCTGGTGGCGACCTTCGGTCCGGCGAGGGCGCGCAGCCGGGCCAGCCGGGCGTCGCTGAACGAGGCGAGCAGCACCCGCTCGCCGGCGCCGGCCCGCACGACGGTGTCGACGGCCGGCGCGGCCGCGCCGTCGGCCTTGACGTCGACGTTGAACCGGACCTCCGGCCAGGCGGTGAGCACCTCGTCCAGCCGGGGCACCACGGCGGCGCCGCCGACGCGTACCGAGGCGAGGTCGGCCCAGCGCAGGTCGGCGATGCGCCCCGCCTCACCGGTGACCCGCCGCAGGGTGGCGTCGTGGAAGACCACCGGCACGCCGTCGGCGGTGGCGTGCACGTCGGTCTCCACGTACCGGTAGCCGAGCGCGATGGCCCGGGCGAACGCGGCGGCGGTGTTCTCGTCGCCGTCGGCCGCGCCGCCGCGATGGGCGAAGGCCAGCGGCGCGGGGGCGTCGAGGTAGCCGTGTCGGGGCTGCACGCGGGAAGTATGCCCGGCGCCGGTGGCCTCCGGGTGACCGCCCGGCGTCGCCACAACCAACTTCCCTATCCTTCCCTGTCGTGCCTACGATGGGGAACGATGAGTAATGACATGTACTCCGTCGAGCAGGTCGCGGAGCTGCTGGGGCTGCACGTGCGCACCGTGCGCGGCTACATCCGCGCCGGCCGGCTGCCGGCGGTGCGGATCGGCAAGCAGTACCGGATCGCCCGCGCCGACCTCGACGCGCTGACCGGCCGGCCGGGCCCGGCCGCACCCGCCGGCCCGGCCACCCTGGAGGTGTCGAGCATCGCGCAGGTCGACGGCGTCGACCGGACCACCGTCGACCGGCTCGCCACCCTCGTGCTGGCCGCCGCGAACACCCACCACGACCCCGCGCGCCCGCTGCGGGTGCAGACCGTCCACGACGAGGAACGCCACCGCATGAAGATCGTGATCCTGGGCGACGCCGCCGCCACCGCCGACCTGCTGCGCCTGCTCGACGCGGTCCTGCACGGCGCGGACGGCCTGCTCGCCGGGAAGGGGGCCGGGAATGCCTGACGTGCTGCAGGACCGCGCCGGGGTGCCGGTGCTGGTGTGCGACCCGGCCGGAGCGCCGATCGCCACGGAACGGGACGCGCTGGACCTGATCGGCGCCGCCTTCCTCGGCGCCACGGCCGTCGCCGTGCCGGTCGAGCGGCTCGACCCGAGTTTCTTCGCCCTGGGCACCCGCTTCGCCGGGGAGATCATGCAGAAGTTCGTCAACTACCGGCTGCGGCTGGTCGTCGTCGGGGACATCTCCCGGCACCTGGCGGCCAGCGCCGCGCTGCGGGCCCTGGTGACCGAGTCCAACCGGCACGACCACATCTGGTTCGTTTCCGACCTGGCCGCGCTCGACGCCCGGCTGACCGCTGCCGGCTGAGCCTGCGCCTCGCCGACGTGGCGGTATCACAGCGCCGCTCACCCCGCCACGTCGGCGTACCGGAGTGGGTCAGGGACCGCGCAGCCAGCCGGCGGTCAGCGCGGTCACCCCGAGCCCGTCGGTGTCGGCCAGCTTGACGGCGACGAACTGCCGGGCGGCGGGGGAGGTCTGCACCCGGGGCGCCGGCTCCGGGTCGGTCAGCGTGGCCACCACCACGGCGGCGGCGTCGGCCGCCGACTGCGCGGCCGCGAACGCGCCGGCGCTGCGCGCCAGATAGGCCCGCAGCGCCGGCCCGTACACCCCGGCGGCGGCGATCGCGGCCTCCGGGTCGACGCCGACGTTGGCGACGAACTCGCTGGCCACCGCGCCCGGCTCGAGCACGGTCACGCTGACCCCGAGCGTGGCGGCGACCGGGGCGAGGGACTCCATGAAGCCCTCGACGGCGAACTTCGCCGCGCAGTACGCCTCGTTGAACGGTTGTCCGACCACCCCGCCGACGCTGGTGACGGTGAGCAGCCGGCCCCGCGACGCCCGCAGGTGCGGCAGGGCGGCCCGGGTGACGTGCAGGACGCCGAAGAAGTTGACCTCCAAGACCGCCCGGACGTCCTCGACGGTCTCCTGTTCCAGAGTGCCGACATGGCCGGCGCCGGCGTTGTTGACCACCGCGTCGAGCCGGCCGTGGGCGGCCACCACGTCGGCAACGCAGGCGGCCACCGAGGCCTGGTCGACGACGTCGAGCCGGCGTACCTCGACCAGGTCGGCGACCCCGGCGGCGTCGGCGGCGGCACGCAGCGGGTCGGCGCGGGCAGGGTCGCGCATGGTGGCGACGGCCCGCCAGCCGGCGCGGGCCGCGCCCACGGCGATCTCCAGCCCGATGCCGCTGGACGTGCCGGTGATCAGCACGGTGGGTGCGCCCATACCGGTCCTCCTCGCCTGGCTCCTCCCGGCGAGGGTCTCACCGCACGGCGGCGCCGGTGCCGGATTCAGCCGGACCGGCGCCGGCGGTGCGAGCGGCTGGTCTCCACCGGGCGGCCGGGGTCGACGTGGCGGGGCCGGTCGGGCTCGTCGGGGCGCAGCGGCGCGAGGTCGTCGGTGATCGCGTCGATGATCCGGTCGGTGGCCCGCCGGGCCGCGCCGGGCGTGCCGGGGTGCAGGTCGCGCAGGGCCACCGGCGCGCCGAAGTGCACCCGGATCACCGGTCGGCGCGCGATCGCCCGGGCGAGGCCGCGCAGCATCCCCTTGGGCGTCCGGTACGGCAGCACCTCGTGCGAGCCCCACTGGGCGACCGGGACCACCGGGGCGGCGCTGGCGAAGGCGAGCCGGGCCGCGCCGGTCTTGCCCCGCTCGGGCCACATCCCGGGGTCCAGGCCGATCCGCCCCTCGGGATAGACCAGGACGACCGAGCCGCCCGCCACGGCCGCGGCGGCGACCTCCAGGGCCTGGTGCACGGAGATGGTGCCCCGGTCGACGCGGATGTGCCCGGCGCGGCGCATCAGCGGGCCGACCACGGGGGCGCGGAACAGCCCGCCGGTGGCCATGATCCGCGGGTGGATCCCGCGGACCCGGCAGGCGGCGGTGAGCACCACGGGGTCGAAGGGGCTGATGTGGTTGGCGGCCAGGATCAGCGGTCCGTGCCGCAGCGTGTCCGGCACGTCGCCGGTGACCTCGAGGCGGCCGAGCAGGCCGACGACGGCGCGGGCGAGCAGTTGCGCGGCGCGCCACAGCAGCGGCGCCCGCCAGGGGGTGGTCGGGGTCTCCATCAGTGCTGGATGGTCGCACGCCGGGGGGTTAGGCCGGGGTCCGGTCCCGGGCCGGGCGGCAGAGGTGATCAGGGTCATTGGTCCCGGGCCCGGTCGGGCCCTGCGGCCCTGCCGATTCTTCTACGACGACGAGTAGTATCTACTACGTCTCGTAGTATGCACAGCTGGGGGTTTCAGGTGGACGCGTTGGACGTCGCCCGCTGGCAGTTCGGTGTCACCACCGTCTACCACTTTCTCTTCGTGCCGTTGACCATCGGCCTGTCCATCCTGGTGGCCATCCTCCAGACCCTGTGGCACCGCACCGGCAACGAGCGCTACCTCAAGCTCACCAAGTTCTACGGCAAGCTCTTCCTGATCAACTTCGCGATGGGCGTGGTCACCGGCATCGTGCAGGAGTTCCAGTTCGGCATGAACTGGTCGGACTACTCGCGCTTCGTCGGCGACATCTTCGGCGCGCCCCTCGCGATCGAGGCACTCGTGGCGTTCTTCCTGGAGTCGACCTTCATCGGACTGTGGATCTTCGGCTGGGACCGGCTGCCCAAGCGGCTGCACCTCGCCGCCATCTGGGCCGCCGCGATCGGCACCAACCTGTCCGCGTACTTCATCCTCGCCGCGAACTCGTTCATGCAGCACCCGGTCGGCTACCGGATCAACCCCACCACCGGCCGCGCCGAGCTGACCGACTTCTTCGCCGTGCTCACCAACAAGGTCGCCCTGATCACCTTCCCGCACACCCTCTCCGGCGCGTTCCTGGTCGCCGGGTCGCTGATCGTCGCCGTCGGCCTCTGGCACGTCATCCGCAACCGCGACAGCGCCGACACCGACGCCTACCGCTTCGCCACGAAGTTCGGCTCCTGGGTGGTGCTGATCTCCTCGGCGCTGGTGCTGTTCACCGGCGACATCCAAGGCAAGATCATGACCGACGTGCAGCCGATGAAGATGGCCGCCGCCGAGGCCCTCTACACCACCGAGAGCCCCGCCTCGTTCTCCGTGCTCACCGTCGGCAGCCTCGACGGCAGCCGCGAGGTCTTCGCCATCAAGATCCCGTACCTGCTGTCGTTCCTCGGCACCGGCGACCCCAACGGCACCGTGCAGGGCATCAACGACCTGCAGACCCAGTACGCCGCCCAGTACGGCGCCGGCAGCTACACCCCGATCATCCCGGTCACCTACTGGAGCTTCCGCTTCATGATCGGCCTCGGGCTGGCCGCCGCCGCCATCGCCCTGATCGTGCTCTGGACCCACCGCAAGGGCCGCACGCCCACCAGCAAGTGGCTGCTGCGCGCCGGCCTGGTCATGCCGGCGCTGCCGCTGCTGGCCAACTCCTTCGGCTGGATCTTCACCGAGATGGGCCGCCAGCCCTGGATCGTCTTCGGCGAGATGCTCACCCGCAACGGCGTCTCCCGCACCGTCTCGCTGACCGAGGTGCTCACCTCGTTCACCGCATTCACCCTGATCTACGCCGCCCTCGCGGTGATCGAGTTCAAGCTGCTGGTCCGCTACGCCAAGGCCGGCGTCCCCGACGTCACCCCGACCCCCGCCGACGACGACACCGACGACGCCGAGCGCCCGCTCGCGTTCGCCTACTGATCCCCGGAGCCCATCGTGGAACTGACCACCATCTGGTTTCTCCTCGTCGCCGTGCTCTTCACCGGCTACTTCATCCTCGAAGGCTTCGACTTCGGCGTCGGCATGCTGCTGCCCGTACTCGGCCGCGACGACCGGGAACGCCGCGTCCTGATCAACACCATCGGCCCCGTCTGGGACGGCAACGAAGTCTGGCTGATCACCGCCGGCGGCGCCATGTTCGCCGCCTTCCCCGAGTGGTACGCCACCCTCTTCTCCGGCTTCTACCTGCCGCTGCTGCTGATCCTGCTCGCCCTGATCGCCCGCGGCGTCGCCTTCGAGTACCGGCACAAGCGCCCCGAGGCGTCCTGGAAGCGCCGCTGGGACCAGGCCATCTTCGTCGGCTCCCTGATCCCGGCGATCCTGTGGGGCGTCGCCTTCGCCAACATCTTCCGCGGCGTGCCACTGGACGCCGACCACGAGTACGTCGGCGGCCTGTTCGACCTGCTCAACCCGTACGCCCTGCTCGGCGGCCTGACCACCCTCGGGCTGTTCCTCACCCACGGCGCGGTGTTCCTCGCCCTGAAGACCACCGGCGACATCCGCGACCGCGCCGGCGCCCTCGCCGTCAAGGTCGGCGCCGCCACCGCCGTCGTCGCGGTGGCCTTCCTGACCTGGACGCTCACCATCCGCTCCAGCGCCGCCGCCGTCGTGCTCGCCGTCGCCGCGGCCCTCGCCCTGCTCGGCGGTCTCGCCGCCGCCAAGGTACGCCGGGAGGGCTGGGCGTTCACCGGCACCGCCGTGGCCATCGCCCTGGCCGTGGCGACCCTGTTCGCCGCGCTGTTCCCCAACGTCATGCCGTCCACCCTGGACGCCGCCGGCACCCTGACCGCCGGCAACGCCGCCTCCACCCCCTACACCCTGAAGATCATGACCTGGGTGGCCGTGGTGTTCACCCCGATCGTGCTGGCCTACCAGGGCTGGACCTACTGGGTGTTCCGCAAGCGGATCGGGGTACAGAACATCCCGCAACACTGACCAGCCTGCGGGCGCGGGGAAACGCGGGGCCGGTGCGAGGGGGTCGCACCGGCCCCGCGGGGCGTCTCACACCAGGTCGACGCGTTCCCACTCGACCGGGTAGCCGGCCCGGGCGAAGGTGGCCGCCATCGGCGCGTTGCCCTGGTCGGTGGCCGCCACGATCTCCCGCGCACCCACCTCGATCAGCCGGTGGGTGGCCTCGACCAGCAGGTCGTAGGCGTACCCGTGGCCCCGCTGCTGCGGCAGCACCCCGACGAACCCGACGATGTACGCAGTCGGGTTGCGGGCCGGCACGATGATCCCGGCGAGCTCCCCGCCCGGCGTCCAGGCCAGCTGCCACCAGTCACGCGGGCTCGGCAGCCACCGCAGCAGGTCCAGGTCCTCCCGCGCCGCGGCCTCCGGGCCGTGCGCGGCCGCCGCGTGCCGGAAGTGGGCGTCCAGGCTGCCCTCACCGATGCGGCGCAGCACGTCCAGGATCACCGCGTCGTCCGGCTCGGGCCGGAACTCCAGCCGGCACGGCCGCGCCGGCAGGCCGCACTCCGACGTCCACCGGTACCGGAACCGCTCCACCAGCACCCGCATACCGGCGGCCGTCGCCGCGTCGATCCGGGCCTGCCCCTGCGCGGCGACCAGCGGATCGTCCCGCCAGCCGTGGGGGAGCAGGATCGAGTACTCCGCGCGCAGCGGCGCCGCCCGCAGCAACGCCACACCGGCGTCCGGGTCGGTGAAGTCGAACCAGTCCAGCGCCAGCGGCGCCGGATCATCGGGGCCGGCCCACCAGGCGGCCCGGGCGACGACCACGCCGTCGCGCAGCGCCACCCAGGTCCACTCCGGGCGGTAACCACCCTCGGCGTACGTGTCGCCGAGCACGGCCCGCCCGACCAGGCCCGGGTCGGAAAGAGAGTCGAAAAGGTGTTCCTCGCCCGCGACGAGCGGGCGGATGACCAGGTCGGTCATGCAGGTCCTTCCAGGAAGCGGTGCGCTCCCCGGATCAGGAACCCGACGTCCTCGCGGCCGGGTGGGAGCGCAGGTCAGTCGTACGTGCCATGGCGCTCACCTCCCTTTCGGTCTCCTCGAGGACGCCGGGGAACCGTACCAGACCCCCGGCGTCCCGGCCGAGACGATTACCGGCCGGGCTCAGCGGGCCTCGCGCAGCTCCGCCAGCCGCGCCTCGATCTCCGCCAACTCGGCGCGCAGCTTCTCCGCCTGCTGCTCCGCCTCAGCCCGCTCCGCGGCCAGGATCTGCTCCACCGCCTCCTGCACCCCCGGCACGTCCACAAGCGCCACCATCCGCAACGCCTCCGCCGGCTTCACCACGTACGGCTTCGCCAGGGCCTTCGCGCCCTGCTGCGCCGCCACCGTCCACTCGCCCTCGGCGTACGCCAACGTGACGGTCAGCCCGGCCGGGCTCTTCGGCTTCGCCGCCTTCACCGCCCGCTTCGCCGGCTTCGCCTCCGCCTGCTGCTCCACCTTCGGCTCCTCCCGTCGCGGCGCCGGCACCCGCGGCGTGTCCAACACGAACTCCGGCTCCGACGCCGCCGGCTCCTGCTCGACCGGCGGCTCCGGCTTCGGCTCCGCCGGCTTGCGCCCGGCCCCCCGCGGGGCGATCGCCACGTCGGCGGGGGAGAAGGGCAACTCATCGCGGCCGAACCGCACCACCACGAACTCCTCGGACAGCTCCGGGTCGGTCAGCTCGATCACCTGCCCGAGCTGACCGGCCATCTGCCCGGCCGCCGCGGTGAACACCACCTTCGGCTTACGGCCCGCCGCCAACGCCTCCCGGATCCCCTGCACCTCGTCAGTGGACAAACCCTGGCCCGCCATCACGCCCTCTTCCGTACACACGTTTGATTAGCAGCGTTGATACCAGCTGGCTGCGACAAGCGGAAGATCAACCCCCCAGGGCGCGCAACGCCGCGTCGGCGTGCTCGTTCATGCTCAACTCGCTGTGCACCACCGCCAGCACCCGCCGGTCCGGGCCGATCACGAACGTCATCCGCCGCGTGCTCAACGCCCCCAACGGCAACCGCCGCCGCACCCCGAACGCCGCCGCCACCGCCCCGTCGACGTCCGACAGCAGCGGATAGTCGAAACCGTGCCGGCGGGAGAACTCCGCCTGCCGCGCCACCGGATCCCGACTGATCCCCACCCGCTGCGCGCCGACCGCCGCGAACTCCGCGGCCAGATCCCGGAAGTGGCAGCTCTCGGCCGTGCAACCCCGGGTCATCGCCGCCGGGTAGAAGAACAGCACCACCGGCCCCGCCGCCAGGAACTCCGACAACCGCCGCGGCGTGTCCGTCTCGTCCGGCAGCTCGAAGTCCTCGACCACGTCACCGACACCCACCGCCACCGCATACCTCCGCTCGTCGACACCGACGCGGTGAGCCTAGGCGATCAACCCCACATCGCCGCTACCTCACCGGCCACCGACGCCGCCTGCGCGAACCCCGCCCGCGCCGACCCCGCCCGCCGCGCCGGATCCAGCACGTTCCTCCCGATCGCCGCCCGCGCCGCCCGGTCCGGCGACACCACCGCCACCCGCGAACCCCCCGCCCGCAACGCCGCCACCTGCGCCGACAGCCGCGGCATCGGCCCGAACCCCGACGACACCGGGGCCAGCACCACCACCGCCTCCGCCCCCGCCGCCAGGTCCGCGTTCACCGCCGAACGCACCCCACCGTCGACGTACCGGCGG
Organism: Micromonospora sp. NPDC051924; assembly: GCF_055586005.1. Taxonomy (NCBI): domain Bacteria; kingdom Bacillati; phylum Actinomycetota; class Actinomycetes; order Micromonosporales; family Micromonosporaceae; genus Micromonospora; species Micromonospora sp. NPDC051924. The sequence goes on along the minus strand of NZ_JBVJJA010000020.1, from coordinate 60,546 downwards.
TCCCCGATCGTCACCGGCGGCCACACCCCGGGCACCGCGCAACTGGCCCCCACCGCGTCCACCAACGACACCCCGCCCGCCGCGTCGAACACCACGAACTCACCCGAGGTCGCGTCCACCGCCGTCACCAGCAGCCGCCGCGCCGGCCAGTCGGACGTCGGCAACCGCGCCCCGATCACCGCCCGCCGTGCCGCCTCCGACGGGGTACGCGCCGCCAGCGCCATCGCCCCGACCCGCACCCGCGCCCGCAGCGCGTCCCGCCCCCGGGCGCCCGCCCACGCCCAGCGCAGCAGCACACCCGCCCCCAACCGGGCCACCACCTCACCCCGCGGCGGCCGCAACTGCGCCGCGTACAACTCCACGACCGGGATCCCCGAGCACACCTGCGCCCCGACCACCGACCCCGCCGACGTCCCCACCACCAGGTCCGCACCCGTCAGGTCCACGCCCCGCTCCGCCAGGCCCGCCAGCAGCCCCAACTCCCAGGCCACCCCGGTCACCCCGCCACCCCCCAGCACCAACGCCCGCGTCATGGTGTGACCGTCCTCTCCACCCGCAGCCCGCCCCGGCCACGGTAACGTCACCGACACCACCAGGGCAGGGGAGCAGGCATTGACCTCCGTCACCATCATCACCGGCGGTAGCCGCGGCATCGGCGCCGCCACCGCCCGCCGGCTCGCCGCCGCCGGCCACGACGTCGCCATCGGCTACCGCAGCGACCACACCGCCGCGAAGGCCGTCCTCGCCGACATCCAGGCCGCCGGCCGCCGCGGCGTCGCCGTCCCCGCCGACACCACCGACCCCGACCAGGTCCAACGCCTCTTCGACGCCGCCGCCGACCTCGGCCCCCTCACCGGCCTGGTCAACAACGCCGGCATCACCAGCCCGATCGGCCCCTTCACCGACCTGCGCGTCGACGACCTGCGCCAGGTCGTCGACGTCAACCTCATCGGGTACGTCCTCTGCGCCCAGCAGGCCGCCCGCCGGATGACCCCCGGCGGGGCCGTCGTCAACGTCTCCTCCGCCGCCGCCACCCTCGGCAGCCCCGGCGAATACATCCACTACGCCGCCGTCAAGGCCGCCACCGACACCCTCACCGTCGGCCTGGCCAAGGAACTCGCCCCCCGCGGCATCCGGGTCAACGCCGTCGCCCCCGGCATCATCCGCACCGACATCCACGCCCTCTCCGGCGCCCCCGACCGCCCCGACACCGCCGCCGGCCGCATCCCGCTCGGCCGCGCCGGCGAACCCGACGAGATCGCCGGCGCCATCGCCTTCCTCCTCGGCCCCGACGCCTCCTACACCACCGGCGCCGTCCTGCGCATCGCCGGCGGCCTCTGAACGCCGGCGGCCCGGGGGGAGAGCCCCCGGGCCGCCGGCGCATACCGATCGTCAGTGGGTGAACAACTTCGCCGCCGTGATCACCGTCTGCACCACCCCGTAACCGAGCAGCACCGACACGATCAGCCACGACACCACCAGCCGGACCTGCTGCCCGTGACCCGCCTCGTTCACCGCGCGCTCCCTTCCGCCGCCACCGGCTCCGTACCCTCCGCCACGTCCCGACCCGACGCCGGCTCGTGGAACCGCTCCGGCACCGGCCGGATCAACAGGTTGGCGACGAACCCGACCGCCAACACCCCGACCATCGTGAACAACGCCGGCCGATACGCCGCCGCCGTCAACGTGCCCGGCTTGCCCTGCGCGTCCAGGAACGCGTTCACGATCAGCGGCCCGGCCACCCCCGCCGCCGACCACGCCGTCAACAACCGACCGTGGATCGCGCCCACCTCGAACGTGCCGAACAGATCCCGCAGATACGCCGGCACCGTCGCGAATCCACCGCCGTAGAACGACAGGATCACGCACGCCAACAGCACGAACAACGCCGTCGCCAGCTGCCCGAACAGCGCCAGCAACACGTACAGCACCATCCCGACACCCAGATACACCAGATAGATCGGCTTACGACCGATCACATCGGACGTCGACGACCACACGAACCGGCCCGCCATGTTGAACAACGACAGCAGCCCCACGAACCCGCCGGCCGCGGCCACCGACACCGCCGAGGTCCCGTTGTCCCGGAAGAAGTCCTGAATCATCGGACTCGCCTGCTCCAGGATCCCGATACCCGCCGTCACGTTGCAGAACAACACCACCCACAGCAGCCAGAACGACCGCGTCCTCACCGCGTTCGCCGCCGACACGTTCGCCGTGGTCACCAGCGGCTTCGCCGCCACCCGCGCCGGGTCGAACCCCGCCGGGCGCCAGTCCGCCGCCGGCACCCGCACGTTGAACACCCCGAACATCATGATCAGGAAATAGCCGACGCCCAACGTCACGAACAACCACACCAACGCCGACCCCGACGCCGTCGACCCCGCGTTCGCCGGGTCGTACCCCGCGTCGTAGAACGACAACAACTGCCGGGACAGGGGAGAGGCCACCATCGCCCCACCACCGAACCCCATGATCGCCAGACCCGTCGCCAGCCCCGGCCGGTCCGGGAACCACTTGATCAACGTCGAGACGGGAGAGATGTACCCAATCCCCAGACCGATCCCACCCAACACCCCGTACCCGAGGTACAGCAGCCACAACTGCTTCGTCGCGATGCCCAACGCCCCGACCAGGAAACCCGCCGCCCAGAAACACGCCGAGACGAACATCGCCTTACGCGGCCCGTTCGCCTCCACCCACGTGCCCGCCACCGCGGCCGACAACCCCAGCATCACGATCGCGATGCTGAAGATGATCCCGATCGCCGTCTGGCTGGCACCGAAGTGCGCGATCAAAGAGTTCTTGTACACGCTGGTCGCATAGACCTGCCCGATACAGAGATGGATCGCCAACGCCGCCGGCGGAATCAGCCAACGGCTGTACCCCGGAGGCGCGACGGTGTGCCGACGATCGAGTGCGGAAAGCATTCTTGCTTCCTCTCACGAAAAATGGCGGTAACTCCCCGCCACATGCCCACACCTCACGCATCGGGCAAACCCACCGCGCGCCGGACGGTCGAAACCCTGAGCCGAACGGTCACCCCCCACCGCCGCCCACACCGACGGTCACCCCACCACGACCCGCCGTCTCTCCGGCAGGATCACCCCATGCCCCTGCTCACCACCCCGGCCCTGACCCCCGGCCACCTGGCCCACCGGCCACAACCCCGACATCCCCGCCGGCGAACTGCTCCTGCGCCCCTGGCAACCCGACGACCTGCCCGCCGTCCGCACCGCCTACACCGACCCCGACATCCGCCGTTGGCACTGCCGCACCATGACCGACGACGAAGCCCAGGCCTGGCTCGCCGCCTGGCCACGCCGCTGGCAGGCCGAGACCGCCGCCGGCTGGGCCGTCACCGACACCACCGGCGTCCTCGGCCAGATCAGCGTCTCTGATCAGCTAAGCGATCCTGCGTCGGATTGGGTTTCCGGGATCGTTTCCCACCGTGGTGGGGTCGCGTGGGCGTGGAGGTGAAATCCGGCGCCCAGTGCGGCTCCTCGTGGCCGATGGCCGGTGGTGGGTGTGCTGATCGTGTTCACGCTCTGGTGCCGGTGGGCTGCGCGGGGCAGCCTCGTCCGGTCCGTTGGTGCGTGTCCCTCCGGACGCTTACCCGCCCGGCCGTGGTGGGGCCGGGTGGGGGAGGGTGCCCTGCGTCGCCTGGGCGCGGGGCGTGGTGGCTGGTGCCGGGTGGGGCCGGTTTTCGACCGGTCCGTGCGGCTGGGCTTGACGGTGGGGGTGACGACGGCGGCGGCTTCGAGGGTCTCCACCACCGTCGGGATCGCCATGGTGCCGTTGGTGCGGTCGGTGATGCTCTTGGTCTGGTGGGTGAGGCCGCGGGCGGCGATGCGCCGCCAGGCGCCGTGGTCGCGGTCGCCTTGCCAGCCGCAGCTGCCTGTGTTGGGGCAGATGGCCCATTTCCAGCCTGGGGTGGTGGGCTTGTCGGGTGCTTTGCGATGGTGCAGCGGGGTCAGGCATTGCGGGCAGTGTTTGGAGGTGTTGCGGGCGGGGACGGTGACCACGGCGACACCGGTCTCGGCGGCGAGGTGCCGGATGCGGTCGACGATCTGTCCGCGGACCTGCTGGGACAGGCGCGTGTTGAGGGTGGCGCCCATGCCGTTGGCTTCCAAAGATCGCAGGTCTTCCACGTAGATGACGGTCGCGGCGGCGGCGATCGCCTGGTCCACCGTCCAGCGGGCGGCAGCCCACGCGAGCGCGGCGTTCAGGTTCTGGCGGCGCTCGGACACGCGGCGGATCTCGCCGCGCAGCACGGCAAGCTTGCCGAGCAGGTGATGCTGCGGGTCGATGCCGATGAGCCGCTGATACTGGTCGGCCTTGCCCTGCAGCCGCTCACCGTGACGGCGCAGGCGATGCTGCTTGGCAAGGACACCCGCGGCCCGGAACTGGCCGCCAGCGCCCAATGCGGTGATCCGGCCATCCTCTCGCAGTCGCAGGGCCCCCGTGCTGAGCAGCGTGTTCAGACCCCAGTCCACACCAAGCGCCACGAAATGACCGGCACGCCGGGCTGTCGGCACGACATGCGTGTACGCGACGTCGGCCCGCACCTGCCGGCCGGCCAGGCGCAGGGTGGGTAAGTGCAGCAGCGCGTCTGCGGGGACGGTGGGCGGCAGGTTGATCAGGCAGGCCACCCACGTCCAGTCCCGGTACGTGCGCGGATCCGGACGGCTGGGCAACTGCAGGCGCAGCAGCGCCCTGCCCGGGTCGCTGTCGCTGCGTTCAATCGTGGCCTGCTGCCGGTCACACGCGGCCAGCAGCAGCATCCGCGAGACTCTCGGGCTGTTCTCGAGTTCGAACACATCCACCGGCAGACGCCCATTGGCGTTGAGGAACGTGAAGACCTGCCGAGTTCGGGCCTTGATGACACCCGACGGGAGCGACTGGCCGCCAGGGATCGCCGCGCGTACCTGCTCCCACTCGATCGGGGTGCGCCGACGCGGATCGGTCGGCCATGCTGCCACAACGCCGGCGGTCAGATCGGCACGCCACTTCACCGACCGTAGGACACGGCCCGCCTGCTCCTGGGCCATCCGAACGATCCGGTCATTAACCCTCACACCCGCAGGCGCTGCAGCCGTCCAGCCCAGCCGCCGCAACGCCATCCACGCGTTCGACGGCAACCTCCGCCCACCCGCGTCCTGCCCGCGGGCGAGCACATCCACATCTGCCCGGTTCCAATGCTCACCGATCAGAGCGCCCACCATGCCCGCCACCAGATCAGCACACCAGCCGACACGTTCGGCAAGCACCGCCCTCGACAGGAACTGACCGACCTCCTCATCCACCCCAGTCCCCAGCACGGCGGGGGCGCACGCGGTTCGCGAAGCCTCGCCCTCAGACAGGGAAAGCTTCCGACTCACCGCTCACCAACCTGAACCGAGATCTTCAAGATGTCCTTTCACCCGCCCAGCCGCGATGCAGTACGTCGAGGAGACACCAGGCACCGCCAGCACATGCTTCAGCCCGCCCGCACCCAACCGCGCCAGCCGACCATGTCACCAGCACCACCATGACACTCCCGCCAGCAACAGCCGGTCGATCCCGCGCCCGTCCTTCCGCAAACCAGAGGCCCGACCAGCCTATGTCCACTGAGGATTCCCAATCAATCTGGTGAGCCTCCGCCATATCGGCCTGACCGAGGCGCAGGGCGGGGTGTCGTACTGGTTGCTGGTTGCTGCCCGCGGCCGCCACATCGCCGCCCGCGCCCTGACCGCCCTGACCACCTGGAGCTTCCACCGGGCCGCCCTGCACCGGATCTGGCTGCGCCACTCCACCGCCAACCCGGCCTCCTGCCGCGTCGCGCAACGCGCCGGCCTCCCCGCCGAGGGCACCAACCGCGGCGCCGCCCGCCACGCCGACGGCTGGCACGACATGCACCTGCACGCCCGCCTACGCACCGACACCTGACCGCCGGCCACCAGGCAATTCGAGGAATGCGACGATGAGCGCGTGAAGATCCTGTCCATCCAGTCCTCGGTCGCCTACGGCTACGTCGGCAACTCCGCCGCCGCCTTCCCGCTGCAACGCCTCGGGCACGAGATCTGGCCGGTCCTGACCGTCCACTTCTCCAACCACACCGGGTACGGCGCCTGGCGCGGACCGCTGCTCGCACCGGGCGACGTGGCCGACGTGATCACCGGCATCGAGGACCGCGGCGTCCTCGGCGACGCCGACGCGATCCTCTCCGGCTACCAGGGCGACCCGGCGATGGGCGCGGTCATCCTCGACGCCGTCGACCGGGTCAAAGCGCTCAACCCTGACGCCGTCTACTGCTGCGACCCGGTGATGGGCGACGTCGGCCGCGGCATGTTCGTCCGCCCCGGCATCCCCGAATACCTGCGCGACACCGTGGTGCCACGCGCGGATATCGTCACCCCGAACCAGTTCGAACTGGAGTTCCTGGCCGGCCGCACGACGAACACGCTCGACGACCTGCTCGCCGCGGTCGACGTCGTACGGGCGACGGGCCCACGGCAGGTGCTGGTCACCAGCGTCCTGCACGGCGACGTCCCGCAGGGCTCGCTCGAGGTCGTGGCCGTGTCCGACGAGGGCGCCTGGGCGGTCACCACGCCGCTGCTGCCGATCAGCCCGAACGGCGGCGGCGACGTCACCGCCGCGCTGTACCTGGCCCACCTGCGGACCACCGGCTCGCCCGCGACGGCGCTGGAGCGGACCACCAACGCCATCTTCGCCATCTACGAGACCACGCTCACGGCCGGCACCCGGGAACTGCAACTGGTCGCCGCCCAGGACGCGATCGCCCACCCGCCGACCCGGTTCGTCGCCCGCCAGCTGCGGTGACGGGCTCGGCGCGGTGAGGTGATCATGTGCCGCCGGCGGCGGGGGGAGCGGTGGCCAGCACCGCGACCCGGCGAGCTCATCACGGAGCACCAGGGCGCGGTCACCGCCCTCTCGCAGATCCGGCGGGCAGCGCTCGACGACATGGACCGGGCGGGGCTCACCGGCGTGGAGATCGCCGAGCGGACCGGAGTGACCCGGCAGCGGGTCGGGCAGCTGCTCGGTCACGACAAAATCATTGAGCGCGGAAGGGCGCGGGGGAGAGGCCGCCTGACCCAGCCGAACCGGCCGCGCCGCCGGGCGTGATCGTCTTCGAGGTGACCACCGCCCGCAGGGCTGGCGCGCAGCTGGGCTATCACGGCGGCCGCCGGCTGGACGAGATCCGCGCATCGGTGCGGATTCTGCAGGGGCGCGGGCTACTCTGGCGGTAACGGCTCCCACCCGTCGGCCGCCCTGAGCACCCCGGTGGCCGCCCGGTCGTCCTGCTCTTCGCGGTGCCTGCGAATCAGCGCCTTCGGCAGGTGAACCTCCGCCTTGACGTCTGCACCTTGCCCGTCGACCGAGAACTGCACGGCGGCTGTGACCTGACGACGGCGGGCGCGGGCGCGGAACAGGACCTCCAAGCCCTCGGACGTACGCGAGCAGAGGCCGTCGACGTCAGTGCCAGCCAGGTCGTCAATGCCGAGCTCCGCGCACCGCGCGTTCACGACTGTCCGCGCGAGAAACACGATGTCGGAGTCGGGTGCCGTGGGACCGGCCGGCACCTCGCGGCGCCGCAGACCGATCGCCGCCTTGAGCGCGTCGTACGCCACGTTTCCCAGCACGCCGGCGGCCATGGCGGACCCGATGTAGACAACGGTCGTCTGTGCCCACCCGTAGAACTCGTGGAAGCCGCCGCCCGCACCGATGTCGCCGCGGCCGCCCATGATTGGGGTCCCGGAGCCGTCGCCGGGCGGGCGCGCGTCCTTCATGCCCGCAGAGTAGTCGCGCGGCCACGGAGGCGGCGAGTCCGACTCGTGAGGGTGGCGGACCCGCCGGCTGGCTGACGGGCGTGTCGGGCGGGGGTACGTCGCTCATTGCGGAGACACGGACCAATCGCGCCCACCGAACGAGCAGCGCCCGACGAGCCTACGGCGGCGACTGGAACCGGTTCAGCTCTGGTACATCGAGAACCAGCGGTCGCATCTCCCAGCCACCGCGGCGACACTGGCCAAGCAGATCTCGTATCTCGCAGATGAGGGCAAGGCCGCCTCCACGATCGAGCGTGCCATGGCGGCCATCGCCGTCGCCCACGTCAGTGCCGATCTCAAAGCGCCCAACACCCGACCGGCACGCGCGGTGTTGCCCCGCCACCGTGCCGAACTCGCCGAGGGCGCTGTCCGTTCTCATTCAACTTGAGCCACGGGACGACGTCTGACCTGCGATGGCTCAAGATAGTGAGAGTCAATGCGCACCGGCAGTTCTCACTATCTTGAGCCAAGTTGGGTTTTGGTGTGGTGCTTGAGATTGATGGCTTCCATCATCAGGTGGGAGGCGTTCACGAACAGTTACTCTGCGTGGTGATGGCGATCGGGCCCAGGATGGTGGGCCTGCCCCCATAGCAGCTCGGCCAGCTACAGCGCAGAGACGCAGGAGCACACCGAACCCATGGGCCGCGATGGCGGCGGAGCGTCTACATGAGTGCGGGGTCTGCCGGGTCGGCCGCGGGTTCGGGCGGCTGGAGGTCACCCGCTGCGCTCAGGCAGCGCTGACGGTGGAGCTTCTCGCCGTAGGGTCGTCAGATGGCGTGGGGCGTCGCTGGCGGTAGATCCACGAGTGCAGTCGTCCGTTGCCGCGCGCTATACCCAAGAGATGGCTCAAGTTGTTGAGAATGGCTCAGGATGAATGAGAAGGAACATCATCGCCGGGCCCTCCAGACCGCTTCCGCGCCCGACCACCTCGGACGGTCGTGATTCGATAATCTACATTATGTCAAGTAGTGCGGTTCCGGCCCTCCTCCGGGCAGCTCCAGCGGGGCGGTGATCCGCAGGGCGCGGTCGATCGCCGCGACGAGAGCGGCCCCGCATGCGCCGAGGCCGGCGGCGCACGCCCAGGCGTCGAGCCGGGCGAGGAATCCGGCGAGGTCGGCCTGCGCGAGCGCCAGCGGTTCCGCCAGTCCGACCTTGCTGAGGTCGACGTACGGGCCGGCCTGGTTCGGACCGCCGTCCTGCCACACCCGTAGCCCTTCACCCCGCATCTCCACCTCAGGCCCCGGGTCGTGGCCCAGCCAGGGCGCGTCGCCGTCGAGGGCCGCCGTCCACTCCCGCCAGTCCTCCAGTCCGGCGCAGCAGCCCGGCGAGACGGGACGCCCCGGAGGCCGTATCGTCCAGCCGCAGGCCACCGGCGACCAGCAGCTGCTCTTCGCCCAGCAGGGCGTCGACCACCTCGTCCCGGCCGCCGGGCGGCGCGAGCTCGAGGTGGGCCGCGAGGCTCGCGAGGAACGTCTCAACCTCCTCCGGCGTGCAGCCGGCGTGCAGCGCGAGCCATGGTCCGGGTGACATGCGGGACGGTCACGTACGGGCCGGGTCGGGTGTGGGCACCTCGACGGCCGGGCGCAGGGTGATCATGCCGCTCATTCCATCGGGTGTTCCGCTCCCCTGCGCCCCGGCATGGCCAGAACGCGAAAATCATGCATAATATCCCTTATGCATGACAAAACGGGCGAATCGGTAGGTCGGTTGATCGAGGAGTTCCTGACCGACCGGGCCACCCGCAAGCCCTCCCCCCACACCCTGGCCGCCTACCGGCGGGATCTGACCAGCATCGGGACGCTCACCGGACCGGACGACACCACTCCCCTCCCCCTCGACCAGGTGCCGGTCACCGCCCTCTCCCCCCGGTCCATGCGCACGGCGTTCGCCCGGTTCGCCGCTCCCCGTGCCGCCGCCTCCGTCCACCGTGCCTGGTCCACCTGGAACAGCTTCTTCACGTTCCTGGTCGCCGAGGGCATCGTGTCCGGGAACCCGATGCCGGCGGTGGGGCGACCCCGCGCGCCGCTCCCCCGCCCGAAGCCGCTGCGCGGCGAGGACACCCCGGAGGTGCTGCTCGCCGCGGTGGCTCGCGAGCAGGGCCGGCAGCGCGACCCGTGGCCGGAGCGGGACCTGGCCGTGCTGGCGCTGGCTCTGTGCGCCGGGTTGCGCCTGTCCGAGCTGCTGGCGCTGCGGGTGTCGTCGGTGACCGGCCGGGACGGCGAGCGGCGGGTCGACGTGGTCGGCAAGGGGGGCCGTTCCCGTACGGTGCCGATCGAGGCGGGGCTGGACCGGGTGGTCGTGGACTACCTGGACAGTCGTGGGCGGCGCTTCGGCGGGCGCAGCGTACGGCCCGACTCGCCGCTGCTGGTCGACCGGCACGGTGAGCCGCTGCGCCGGGGTGGCCTGCAGTATCTGGTGGAGTCGTGTTACCGGCGGGCGGGCATCGGTGACCGGGTGCCGAAGGGGGCGCGGCTGCACGCGTTGCGGCACACCTTCGCGACCCGGTTGGCGGAGGACGGGGCGAGCGCGGCGGAGATCATGCGGTTGCTGGGGCACGCGTCGTTGGCGTCGTCGCAGACGTACATCGAGGTGACGGCGGATCAGCAGCGGGCGGCGGCGGCGTCGAACCGGACCAACCGGGCGTTGGCCGGGCTGGTGGTCAGCGGTGGGGCAACCGGTTCGATCTGAGCAGTCGGAGGAGGCCGGCCCCGGCCAGGTAGGCGGCCAGTGCGAGCGGGGGGATGCCCAGCGGCTCGGGTGTGGACATGGGGACCGCGCTGTTGATCAGGAGGCCGAGGACCACCCCGGCGTAGCCGACGAGGGTGAGGGTGGTGCGGCGGCGGCCCGTCCGGCTTCCGTGCGGGTGGTCGGGGGTGGTCTTGCGCGGGTGAGTGCTGGCGCGGGTTTCGATCGGGCCGACGACGGCCAGTAGTCCGAGCATGATGATGGTGAGGCTCACCAGCCAGGGGATCCGCCAGGCCCACCAGGTTCCCGTGCCGACGGGTGGAGCGGGCAGCCAGTGCGCCGCGTTGAGCGCGGCGGTCAGGGGCAGCACGGCGCTGATGTGCCAGAGGAAGATGGTCAGGACGACGGCGTTCACTGCGATGACCGCGCGCCAGGGTCTGCGGCGGCGTAGCCATCGCTGCGCGGGCTGGTACAGGAGCAGGATGATGCCGAGTTGGAGGGTTGCCAGGGCGAGCAGCGCGAGGCTCGGCGGTGAGGAGTTGTCCAGTTGCCGCTCGCCGGGGGTGGTGAGCATGCTGACCGGGTACGGGCCGACGACGGTGAGCAGGAGCAGGGCGGCGAGACCCACGGTTGTCAGGGTGGCCGCGAGTGGCCGGCCGATCGGTAGCCGTCGGGTGAGGAGGCCGCGTCGTTCGCTGTCGGTGGTGGCGGTCGTGTCGTACCAGGCGAAGCCGATCTGGTGGATGGCCAGCCAGCCGAAGAGGAAGTTGCCTGCGGACAGTGGTCCGTGGCCGTGCAGGCGGCCGAGGTCGCCGGCGGCGACCAGCGCCACCAGCAGCAGGGGTACGAGGAGTCCGAGGTGGCGGTGTAGCGCGTACATCCAGGGGGTGAGGCCGACGACGGCGATGTAGGCGCAGAGGAACCACAGTGGGATGGTGGCGAACGCGACCGCTGTCCTGGTCTCGGTGGGGTCGCTGCCGAGCAGCCGGGCCAGCAGGCTGCCGGCGAGCAGGGTGGCGACGAGTACGGTGGTCGGGCGGATCAGCCGGGCGCTGCGGTCCAGCAGCCAGTCGGTGGCGGTGCCGCCGCGGGCCCGGGTGCGGGTGAGCGAGGCGGCGTTGGCGAAGCCGCCCACGAGGAAGAAGACGGGGATGACCTGGAAGAGCCAGGTCAGTGGGTGTGCCCACCGCAGTTCGGGGGTTGCCGAGTAGCCGGTGACGTGACCGGCGCGGTCGTAGGCGAGGACGGTGTCGGTCCAGTGGCCGTAGACCACGAGGATGATGGCGGCCGCCCGGAGCAGGTCGATGTACCGTTCTCGGCCGGCCGGCGTCCGGGTGGCGAGCTGACGCACGCGGTCCATGCCCCGCTCCTGTTCGTGCGTGTGGCGCGGTGTGGGGCTGCTGGTGCGGGTCGGGGCTTCATGTTCGCAGAGGCGGCGGGCGTTCGGTGGGGCTTTGTCCGACGGGAAGGGAGTCGTTTTCCGGATGCGGGTGGGTGACGCGCGGGCGGTGGCGGTGGACTGGGTGCGGGAGCGGGCCGGGCGGGATTCGGGGGTACGGGGGGCGTTCTTCAGCGGGTCGACGGTGGGGGTGCCGGACGATGCGGTGCTGCCGGCGTCGTCGGACGTGGATGTGCTGCTGGTGCGGGACGGCCCGGGCGGGAAGGTGGGCAAGTTCCGGCATCGGGGGGTGTTGTTGGAGGTCAGTGCGGTCACCTGGGAGGAGCTGGGTGGGCCGTGGGACGTGCTCGGGTCGTGGGTGTTCGCGCCGTTCTTCCGTACCGACACGCTGATCGTGGATCCGACGGGGCGGCTGGCGGCGATCCGGGAGCGGGTGTCGGCGGGGTACGCGGATCCGGTGTGGGTGCGGCGGCGTTGTGCGGGGGTGCGCCGGCGGATCGAGGCGGGGTTGAGCCGGTTGGACGGGGACGCGCCGCTGCACGAGCAGGTGCTGGGGTGGGTGTTTCCGACGTCGGTGCTGGCGTTGTTGCCGGTGGTGGCGGGGGTGCGGGATCCGACGGTGCGGCGGCGGTACGTGCGGGCCCGGGAGGTGCTGGCCGGGTACGGGATGGCCGACCGGTATCCGGGGTTGCTGGCGACGTTGGACGGCGGTGGGGTGGGTCCGGAGCGGGTGCGGGAGCATCTGGCCGGGCTGGCGGTGACGTTCGACGAGACGGCGCGGGTGGCGCGTACCCGGTTTCCGTTCAGTGCGGACGTCACGGCGGCGGGCCGGCCGGTGGTGGTGGACGGCGCGGCGGAGCTGGTCGGGGCGGGCGCGCACCGGGAGGCGATGTTCTGGATCGTGGTGACGTACGCGCGGTGTCACGCGATCCTGGCGGCGGACGCCCCCGATCGGGAGCGGGTGTTGCGGCCGGCGTTCGAGGCGGTGGTGGCGGATCTGGGGGTGGCGTCGGCGGCGGATCGGCGGCGCCGGGCGGATGCCCTGTTGGCGGCGCTGCCGGGGTGGCAGGCGGTGGCGGATGCGATCGCGGCGCGTGGTGTGGCAGGCTGAGGCGGACGCGACTGGCGGCACGGGGATGGCAGCAACCATCGGGGAGCTTCGTCGTGGAGGTCGACCGCCTGGGCCTCCGCGGGCGAGGTGTGGCATGTCTTCTTCGGGTACGACGGCTCGGTTGCTGCCCGGCGGTCCGGTGGCGCAGCAGGTGCTGGCGGAGGTCGCTGATCAGGTGACGGCGCTGCGCGCGGCGGGGGTGACGCCGGCGTTGGCGACGGTGCTGGTGGGTGACGACGACGCGAGCGCCGGGTACATCCGGATCAAGCAGCGGCAGGCGGCGGAGCTGGGGTTCGACTCGCCGCACGTGCACCTGCCGGCGTCGGCGTCGCAGGCGGACCTGCACGCGGTGCTGGAGGATTTCAACGCCGACAAGGGTGTGCACGGGGTGCTGGTGCAGTATCCGATTCCCGGGCATCTGGACTATGACCGGGCCCTGGCGGTGCTGGACCCGGACAAGGACGTCGACGGCATGCACCCGGTGAACATGGGCCGGTTGGCGTTGGGGCTGCCCGGTCCCCTGCCCTGCACGCCGGCGGGGATCGAGGCGTTGTTGGCGTTCCACGGGGTGCCGGTGGCCGGCCGGGGGGTGGTGATCCTCGGTCGGGGTGCGACGCTGGGCCGGCCGTTGGCGATGTTGCTGGCGCAGAAGCGGCCGACGGCGAACGCGGCGGTGACGGTGGTGCACACCGGGGTGGCGGACTGGCCGCGGTACACCCGGCGGGCGGAGATCCTGGTGGCGGCGGCGGGGGTGCCGGGGATCGTGCAGCCGGAGCACGTGCGGCCGGGCGCGGTGGTGGTCGGCGGTGGGGTGCGGTACGAGGGGCGGCGGTTGCTGCCGGACGTGGACGAGCGGTGTGCCGAGGTGGCGGGGGCGATCACGCCGCGGGTCGGTGGGGTCGGTCCGACGACGGTGGCGATGTTGTTCCGCAATGCGGTGCGGGCGGCGCAGCGGGCGGTCGGGTTGGGCTGAGCGCGGTTACCCGGTGGTGACGGGGCGGCCCAGCCAGGTGGAGAGCCAGTCGAAGGCGGGTGCCTCGACGGCCCGCCAGGTGGACGGGTTGTGGCCGCCCCCGTCGACGTAGCTGGTGGTGAGGGAGATGGGCGGGCGGGCGAGTCGGCTGAGGGCGCGGGTGTCGCGTAGCGCGTTGCGGTCGGCGCGGCCGCAGGACAGGTAGAGGGCGACGGCGGGGCGGGGCAGGTGCTGCAGCCGCCAGATGTCGTTGTTGAGGGTGTGTTCGGTGCCGTCGCCGATGGTGAGGCCGGGTTCGGCGTAGCCGGAGAGGCTGGCGGCGGCGGCGTACCGGTCGGGGTGGCGCAGCAGCAGGTTGGTGGCGCAGTAGCCGCCGGCGGACAGGCCGGTCAGGCCCCAGGCGTTGCGGTCGGCGCGCAGCCGCAGGTGGCTGCTGGCCCAGGCGGGCACGTCGACGGTGAGGAACGTTTCGCTCTGCGGGCCGTGGGTGAGGTTGACGCATTCGGTGTCGATCATGGTGTTGGGTGTCTGGTACGGGAACAGCACGACGGTGGGGGCCATCCGGCCGGCGGCGATCTCCCGGTCGAGGTGGCCGGGGGCGTCGAGCAGTTGCAGCCAGCCGGCGGGTGAGCCGGGGTAGCCGTGCAGCGCCTCGATGACGGGGAACCGCTGCTGGGGGTGGGTGTCGTAGGCGGCCGGCAGGTAGACGTACATGGGCAGGTTGAGGCCGCTGGCGGTGCCGGGGACGGTGACGGTGACGACCCGGCCGCCGTGGTGTCCGTCGGCGGCGGTGGTGGCGGTGGCGGCGTCGGGCCGGCCGAACAGGTCGGCCCAGGTGGTGTAGGTGGCGCTCTGCCGGTTGACCCAGGTCAGTGCGACCGCGGCGGCGGTGGTGAGGCAGAGCAGTCCGGCGGCGGCGCGGACGGTGTGCCGCCGCCAGCCGTGCCGGGTGTCCCAGGTGGCGGCGAGGAGCACGGCGGCGGTGACGGCGAGCGCGACCGCGGTGAGTTCAGCGGGAAGGCTGTCGGGTGACACGGGCGCCTGCCGTCGAGGGTGGGATGGCCGGTGGGTGGGGGTGCGGGTGCCGGGACCGCTGCGGGGGTGGGATCAGCGGGGCGGGGGCCGCCAGGGGGGCCGGGGTCTGCTGGCAGGCCCACCGCAGGGCGGCGGGCAGGCCCCGGTCGGGGCCGGCGGCGAGGCGGACGGGGTTGCTGGCGGTGGCCGTGGGGGCGGTGACGGCGAGGGCTTCCCCGGTGGGTAGGCCGGCGAGGGCGGCGGGTCCGAGGGTGGGCGGGGTGCGGAGGGTGGCGTCGTCGACCAGGGCCAGGGCCGGGTAGCGGTCGGGCGCGGTGTGCACGACCGCGTCGGCGAGGGCCCGCCGCCGGGTGGTGGCGACCAGGGCCCAGGTGTGGCCGGTGACGCGCAGGTCGCGGGTGAGGCTCAGGGGTACGGCGCCGGCGAGGACGCCGGGGTCGACGGTGGCGGCGGGTCGGGTGAACACGAGTACGGCGGGGCCGGCGGTGGCGGCGGCGCGGGTGGCGTCGGCTTCTTCGGCGGGGGTCCACCGGTCGTCGTCGCCGACGACCAGGACGGCCGGGTACCGCCAGCCGGGGTGGCGCAGGTAGCCGGCGGGCACCGCCACGGTGGGTGGGGTGTTCAGGTGCCAGTTCTGCCAGCCGGTGGGGCGCCAGTCGAAGGTGATCGGGGTGTCGGGGCCGGGGGCCCGGTGGGTGAGCCAGCGGTCGAGCTGTCCGGGCCGGTCGTCGTGGCCGGTGGTGGTGTTCCCGCCGGCGGGCAGCAGGTCGTGCCAGGAGGTGTAGAACTGCTCGTGCCGGTTGACGGCCAGGCCGACGGTGAGCAGCACGAGCAGTTCGGTGAGCAGGACGGCGGTGGGGCGCAGCAGCAGCCGGGCCCGGCGTACCCGGCGCCAGCCGTGTGCGGTGGCGCACGCGGCGGTGATGGTGGCGGTGGTGGCCAGGGCGAGCAGCGGTATGCCGGTGAGCGACACCTCGTGCCTCCCGTCGTCGCACCATCGTTATCACGGGCGCCGCTGCGGCCGGTGGGGAACGCCCGACCGGGGCACGGCGAGGCTGATTCTGATCCGCGCGGCTGTGCGGCGCCCGGGGGGCGGCTGGGAGTGCGCTGAAGAATGCTCAGCCGAGGTTGACGACCAGCGGCCGGTGGTCGGAGATGACCGACAGTGGGGTGTCGACGGCGGTGACGGGGGGTAGCCGGTCGAGGCCCTGCCGGTCGGCGAGGACGTGGTCGAGCTGGACCCGGGGTTGCCCGGCCGGGTAGGTGGGGCGGCGGCCCAGGGGCGTCCAGCGGGACAGCAGCCTGGCGGGGCCGGCGGGCAGGTTCAGGTCGCCGAGCAGGATGCGGGGGGCGGGCAGCGCGCGCAGGGCGCGGACCACGCGGCGTAGCTGCAGGATGTTCCAGCCGGGCACGAACGACAGGTGGGTGGCGGCGACGGTCAGCGGGCCGTGCGGGGTGTCCAGCACGGCGGCGAGCACGACGCGGGGTTCGTCGCGCAGCAGCACCAGTCCCCCGCCGGGGCCGGGCACGTAGATCGGGGATCGGACGGGGGCCGGGCGCAGGCGGATGACCTGCCAGGAGCGGACCGGATAGCGGCTGACCAGGCCGACGCCGTAGAGGGGTTCGCCGTGCCCGTCGTCGTCGTGGGTGAGCGGGCGGAACTGTTCGCCGGGGGTGCCGACGACGGCGGCGGCGAAGCGGTGTTCGGGGGCGCCGAGGGCGCGGGCGGCGATGGCGGTGAGGTCGAGGTTTCCGCTGCGCGACTGGTCCCGGTCGACCTCCTGCAGGGCCAGCACGTCGGCGTCGAGCGCGGCGACGGCGGCGGCGAGCCGGTCGGGGTCGACGAGCCCGTCGGTGAGGGAGCGGCCGTGCAGCAGGTTGAAGGTGGCCAGGCGCACCTGCACACCCTACGTCCGCATGGCAGGCTTGCCGGGTGCTCAAGGCGTTGGTCTGTTCGGTGCTGGTTTTCGTGGCGGTGGCCTCGGCGGGCCTGTGGTTGCGGCGGCGCCGGGGGCGCTGAGCGGCGGTGAGCCTGGCCACAGGCGGTCTCGTCGGGGCGGTGGTGGTGGGAAGAATGGCCGCCCGTGGATCCTGTCTCGCTGACCACCCTGTTGACCGCGGCGGCCATGGCGGGCTGGGTGGACGCCGTGGTCGGTGGTGGTGGGCTGTTGCTGTTGCCGGCGCTGTTGGTGGCCGCGCCGGGGGTGCCGGTGGCCACGGCGTTGGGCACGAACAAGCTGGCCGCGATCTTCGGCACGTCGACGGCGGCGCTGACGTACGCCCGGCGCACGAAGCTGGACTGGGCGGTGGCGGGTCCGTCGGCGGGTCTGGCGGTGCTGACGGCCGGGGTGGGCGCGGCGTTGGCGGGGGCGGTGCCGGCGGGCGCGTACCGGCCGGTGGTGCTGGTGGTGCTGCTGTCGGTGGCGGTGTTCGTGTTGACTCGGCCGCGGCTGGGTGTGCTGTCCCTGCCGGAGCGGCGGACGCCGGCGCGGGCGGTGGCGGTCGTCGCGGTGGCCGGTCTGGGCATCGCCCTGTACGACGGGCTGATCGGCCCGGGCACCGGCACGTTCCTGGTGTTGGCGTTCACCACGCTGGTGGGGGCGGACTTCGTGCATGCCTCGGCGATGGCGAAGGTGGTCAACGCGGGCACGAACCTGGGTGCGCTGGTGGTGTTCGCGGCGACCGGGCACGTGTGGTGGCTGCTGGGCGCGGCGATGGCGGTGTGCAACGTCGCCGGAGCCGCGCTGGGCGCGCGGATGGCGCTGCGGCGCGGCTCCGGCTTCGTGCGGGTGGTGCTGCTGGTCGTGGTGCTGGCCCTGGTGGGCAAGCTGGGCTACGACCAGTGGATGGCGGCCTGACCCGGCCGGGTCAGGCGTGCCGGACGACGTCGTCGTAGTCCAGGCGGGGCAGCCGGGGGAACCAGGCGTCCGGGCCGGGCTTGCCGATGTTGACCACGAGCAGGGACTTCCAGCTGGTGTCGGCGAAGAACTCCTTGTCGAGGCCGTCGGCGTCGAAGCCGCCCATCGGGCCGGCGGCCAGGCCGGCGGCGCGGACGGCCAGCAGCCAGTAGCCGATCTGCAGGGTGGCGTTGAACCGGGCCATCCCCTCCCGGGCGACGGCGTCGGCGGCGAAGCTGTCGCGCATCTCCGGGCGGATCGGGAAGACCCGCGGGATGAACTCGTGGAAGTCGGTGTCCGCGGCGAGGACGGCGACGACGGGCGCGGACGCGGTCTTGGCCTGGTTGCCCTCGCTCATGTGGGTCAGCAGCCGCTCGCGGGCCTGCCCGGGCCGGACGAACAGCACCCGCAGCGGCTGCGTGTTGGCGGCCGTCGGCGGGTACTTGGCCAGTTCGAAGATGGCGCGCAGCTGCTCGTCGCTGACCGGCTCGTCGGTGAAGGTGTTCGCGGTGCGGGCGTCGGTGAACAGCTGGGCCTGCGCCTCGGGATGCAGGCTGATGAAATCGCTCATATCGGCTCCTTGCTCCAGGCTCGCTCCTCCGACATCGGGAGGGGCTAGCTTTTTAGTAGTGCCTTCCGGGATGAGGGTAGCGCGTATCCTGGTGGGGTGACAGTCAGGCCGGAGGTGGGCGGCGAGCCCCGCATGTGCGACCAGGGGCTGGCCCGCGCCTTCGCCTTCCTCGGCAAGCGTTGGAACGGGGTGCTGCTGGGCACCCTCGCCACCGGGCCGGCCGGCTTCGCCGAGCTGGGCCGGGCGCTGCCCGGGATCAGCGAGTCGGTGCTGTCCGACCGGCTCGGCGAGCTGTGCCGCGTGGGCCTGGTCTCGCGCACCGTGCGGGAGGGCCCGCCGGTCGGGGTGAGCTACGAGCTCACCGAGCGCGGCGCCGCCCTGCTGCCGGCCCTGGACGCGCTCGGCCGCTGGGCGCACGAGAACCTGCCCGACCAGCCGGGACGCGCCGGCGGTTGCTGAGCACCGCTGTGTGATCATCTTCAGGTGCCCGTACGCGCCGAACACGACCGGGCCGTCCTGGCCGAGCTGCTGGGCCGGGACCCGGTGCTGCACGCCTACCAGCTCGGTGACCTGGACGACTTCTTCTGGCCGTACACCTCCTGGTACCGCCGCGAGGACCAGGTGGCCCTGCTCTACCACGGCGTCGAGCTGCCGACCCTGCTGGCGTTCGCCCCGCCGGAACGCACCGACGACCTGGCCGCGCTGCTGACCGAGGCGGCCCCGGTGCTGCCCGCCCGGCTGTGGGCGCACCTGTCCCCCGGCCTGGACGCCACCGTCGCCCGCTGGTACGAGCTGGCCGACGCCGCGCCACACCACCGGATGGCGTTGACCGACCCCGACCGGCTGGCCCGGGTCACCCCCGCCGGGCAGGTGCTCGACCGCGCCGACCTGCCGGCGCTGCACGCGCTCTACGCCGCCGCGTACCCGGGGAACTGGTTCGACCCGCGAATGCTCGACACCGGCCAGTACGTGGGCATCCGCGCCGACGGCGACCTGGTGGCCGTCGCCGGGGTGCACGTCTGGTCGCCCACCTGGCGGGTGGCCGCCCTGGGCAACGTCACCACCCACCCGGGGGCCCGGGGTCGGGGGTTGGCCGCCGCCGCGGTGGCCGCGCTCTGCGCCCGGCTGCGCGACACCGTCGACCACGTGACGCTCAACGTCCGGGCCGACAACACCGCCGCCGTACGCCTCTACGAGCGGCTCGGCTTCACCCGGGTCGCCGACTTCATCGAGTGCGGGCTGCACCGCCGCCGGTGACGGGCACCGACATCGTCGACTCCCCGCCGACACCAAGATCAGGCTGGTGCAGGTGCCGGGTGCGCAGTCCCGGGTCAAGGACGGCACCGGCGACATCGACTACAAGGTGACGCTGCGCGGCGACGCGGTGATCATGGGCGGGGGTGGCCGGCGCGTCCGGTCACCCCGGCGTGCGTCAGAGACCGCGGCTGGGCGAGTGGAACCGGCCGGCGCGGATCTCCCGCAGCGCCCGGCGGCGGGTCTCCCCGCGCAGCGTGTCGACGTAGAGGCGGCCGTGCAGGTGATCGGTCTCGTGCTGCAGGGCGCGGGCCAGGAAACCCCGGCCGGCGATGGTCAGCGGCTCGCCGTGCTGGTCGACGCCGTGCGCGGTGGCCTGCATCGCCCGGGCGGTCGGGAAGTACAGCCCCGGGATGGACAGGCAGCCCTCGTCGTCGTCCTGCAGTTCGTCGGACAGCTCCAGCGTCGGGTTGATCAGGTGGCCCCGGTGCCCGTCGGCGTCGTAGACGAACACCTGCGCGTTCACCCCGATCTGCGGCGCGGCCACCCCGGCCCGGCCGGGCGCGCCCAGCAGCGTGTCCATCAGGTCCTGCACGAGCGCGCGCAGTTCGGCGTCGAAGCTGGTCACCGGCTCGCAAGGAGTGCGCAGCACGGGGTCGCCGATGATCCGGATCGGGCGCATAGTCATGCCCGGAAGGCTAACCGGCCGTTACCCTCGCCGGTGCGCGCACCCGCCGGTCAGCCGGCCGGGGTTCCCGTCGCCCGTCCCGGGGCCAGGCCGGTGTCGGCGATCCGGTCGCGCAGCGGGCGGCGGCGCAGCGCCGCGAGGACCGCGTACAGCTCGTCGGCCAGGGGCACGGGCAGCTCGGCGTCGAGCCGGCGCATGGCGGTGGTGGTGGCCGCCCACTCGGCCTCGACGATCGGTCGCAGCGCGTGGGCCCGGTCGGTGAGGGTGACGATGCGTTGCCGGGCGTCGGCGCCGGGACTGAGGGTGACCAGGCCGGCGCGGCTCATCTGGGCGACGGTCTGGCTGGCTGCGGAGTGGGTGACGCCGACCCGGGCGGCGAGGTCGCGGATGGCCAGCGGCCCGCCGGCGAGCAGCACCCGGACCAGGGGCGAGAAGCGGGGCCGGTAGTCGGCCAGGTCGAGGTCGGCGTAGACGGCGGCGACGTCGCCGTCGAGCAGTTCCAGGACGTGGCGCAGCAGGGTGCCCAGGGCCTCACGGTCGGGGGTGGCGGTCACGTCCGCTAATGTAACAGCGCTGTTGTATCTGGTGTGTGGGAGGGGACCGGAATGTATCCACCGATCGAGCCGTACGCGCAGGGCCTGCTCGACGTCGGCGACGGCCAGCGGATCCACTGGGAGACCTGCGGCAACCCGGACGGCCGGCCCGCCCTGGTGGTGCACGGCGGCCCCGGCTCCGGCGCCACCCCGTCCTGGCGGCGGCTGTTCGACCCGGCCGCCTACCGGATCGTCCTGTTCGACCAGCGGGGCTGTGGCCGCAGCACCCCGCACGCCAGCGACCCGGCGGTGGACCTGTCGGTGAACACCACCGCGCACCTGCTGGCCGACATGGAACGGCTGCGCGAGCACCTGGGCATCGACCGGTGGCTGCTCTGCGGCGCCTCCTGGGGCTCCTCGCTGTCACTCGCGTACGCCCAGCGGCACCCGGACCGGGTCACCGCGCTGGTGCTGTTCAGCGTGGTCGCCAACACCCGCCGCGAGATCGACTGGGTGACCCGGGACATGGGGCGGGTCTTCCCGCAGGAGTGGGCCCGGTTCCGCGACGGCGTGCCCGAGGCCGACCGGGACGGCGACCTGCCCACCGCGTACGCCCGGCTGGTCAACGACCCGGACCCGCGCGTGCGGGAACAGGCCGAGATCGACTGGTGCGTCTGGGAGGACGTGCACGTCTCCCTCGCCGGCGGGTTCAAGCCCAGCCCCCGCTACGCCGACCCCGTGTTCCGGGCGGCCCTCGTCCGGATCGTCACCCACTACTGGAGCAACCTCGGGTTCATGCCGGACGGGCAGCTGCTGCGCGACGCCGGCAAGCTCGCCGGCATCCCCGGCGTGCTGGTGCAGGGCCGCCTCGACGTCAGCGGGCCGCCGGACATCGCCTGGCAGCTCACCCGGGACTGGCCGGACGCCCGCCTGGAGATCGTCGAGTCCGGCGGCCACGGCAGCGGCCACGGGGTCGGCGAGCGGGTGGTCGCCGCCCTGGACGCCTTCGCCCGCGCCTGACCCGGCTCACCGCCCGGCCCGCCAGGCCCCGGGCGAACATCCGTAGGCGGCCCGGAACGCGCGGCTGAAGTGGGCCTTGTCGGGGAAGCCCCAGCGGGCCGCGACAATCTGCACCGGCTCGTCGGCCAGCAGCGGGTCGCGCAGGTCCCGGCGGCAGCGCTCCAGCCGCCGGGACCGGATCAGCGCCGTGACGCTGGCCGACTCGTCGGCGAAGAGCCGGTGCAGCGTGCGCAGCGAGACGTGGTGGGCGGCGGCGACCGCCTGCGGGGTCAGGGCGCGATCCGCCAGGTGCAGGTCGACGAAGGCGCTGACCCGCTCGCGCAGCGCGCGCCGGCGTACCTCCGGCGGCAGGGCCGTCTCGGCGTCGAGGTGCTGGGCGAGGGTGGCGGCGATCAGGTCGACCACCACCGCGCCGAGCATCCCCGCGTCGCCCGGGTCGTACTGCTCGGGACAGGTGGCGATGCGCCGCACGTACTGGGCCAGCAGGATGCCCATGCCCCGGTCGGTGGGGATCCGGGCGGCCAGCACCCGGCGGACCCGGTCCGGGGGCAACGGCAGTTCCCGGTGCGGGATCTGCACGGTGATGGTGGCGGCCAGGCCGGGCCCGACCGTGGTGTGGGTGGCCACGTGCGGCCGGGAGGTGTCCAGGAAGGTGAACTCCGAGGCGCTCATCTGCGCCTCCCGGCGGTCCTGGCTCAGCGCGCTGCGCCCGGTGACGGGCAGCGCCAGCTGGTAGAGGTCGGCCTCGGTGCGGCGGATCAGCCGGGCCGGGCGGGTGGAGTTCAGCGACGGGTAGCGCAGGGCGGTCAGCCGCACCCGGCCCAGCTCGATGGCGCGGGCGTACGCGACGAAGTCGTCCAGGTGGGCGCTGCTGATGTGCGCGGGCGCGGTCTCCTGCGCCACGAGCTGGTGCCAGAACGCGAACCGGTCGGACGGGGGCAGCAGCGTGGTGTCCACCATGTGGTTGACCAGCATCGGTCCCCTGCCACCTCCAACCCGTCCATGATCACGCCGATTGTGGCAGAAGCCTCGCGTTCAGCCGGCGGCGAGCAGGGCGCGCACCGGGGCGGCCTTGGCGGCGGCCTCGGCGACCTCGGCGGCCGGGTCACTGCCCCAGGTGATGCCGCCACCGGCCCACAGGTGCAGCCGCTCGGCGTCGGCCGCCGCGGTGCGGATGGTCAGGCCCAGGTCGAGCCGACCCGGGCCGACCCAACCCAGCGCGCCCATGCTGGCGCCCCGGCCGACCGGCTCCAGCGCGGCGATCCGCGCCAGCGCGGCCAGCTTCGGCGCGCCGGTCACCGAGCCGCCCGGGCAGACCGCGCGCAGCAGCGCCGCCAGGCCCAGCCCGTCGGCGGGCGCCGCGGACACCGTCGACTCCGCCTGCCACAGGTCACACCACCGGCGTACGGCGAACAGGTCGTCGACCCGCACGGAGCCGGTGCGGGCCACCCGGGCCAGGTCGTTGCGTTCCAGGTCCACGATCATCACGTGCTCGGCGCGTTCCTTGGCGGAGGCGAGCAGCTCGCGCCGTCCGGTCCCGGTGGCCGGCCGGGTGCCCTTGATCGGCCGGGTGACCAGGCGGCCGTCCTCGAGGGCGATCAGGGTTTCCGGGGAGGCGCAGCCGATCGCCCAGCCGAGCCCGGCGAGGGTGCCGCCGTAGCGGGCGCCGGGCAGGGCGGCCAGGCGGGCCAGGGCGGGCAGCGGGTCCCCCGTGTACGGGGCGGCGGCGTGGCCGACCAGGTTGACCTGGTAGACGTCGCCGCGGCCGATGGCGGCGCGGACCGCCTCCACGGCGTCGGCGTGCGCGCGGGGCGTCCAGCTGTCCCGCCAGTCCCCCAGCCACCACCCGCCCGCAACGGGGTCGGCGGGTGGCGTGGCCGGCCGGTCGGCGTGGCCGTAGACGACGACCACCAGGTCGGGCAGGGCCGGCACCGGGCTGGCCGCGCCGGGTGACCCGCCGGCGGTGCGCGCGCCGGCGGCGGCGGACAGATACACGGCGGCGCCGCACACGCCGTCGCGATCGTGGCCGGCGGGTCGGGACACGTCCCGCAGGTCGATGCCGTGCTCGGCCAGGAACTCCTCGGCGAGGGCGGCCGGGTCGCCGCCGTCGGCGGGCCACCACTGCAGGCGGGCCCGTTCGGTGAGTCGGTCCCGGCATTCGGCGGGTGCCGCGGGGATGTCGATGAATCTCATTGGGAGCGCTTCCACGCCGTCTGGTCCGTTCTTGCTCATCCGTTCAGCCGATTCTGGGTGAACAAGCCGCAACCTTGCTCGATGACGCGCGGTTTCGCTTGGTACTGTGCGTCACTGGTCATGTGAACCATGACACAGTGCCCCCACAGTCCGGAGAACCCGATGTGCCAGCACCTACCCACCTGCCCCTCCGCTGAGGCGACGGACCGAGAAGCCGCCCGTGTCATCGCCTGCTTTCGTGAGCAGGGGTGGAGCCTGCTCTGCAACGGTGTGATCGTTTTCGAGGACACCGGAGAACTACTCCCCGACGGCAGCAGCATCGCCCCGCACCGCGGCCCCGCCCGACACGCCCTCGTCGCCTGATTTCACCACGCTGCGTAACCGCAGCGTGCGTCGTCGACCCAGGCCGGTCCCCACCGGCGGGGGCACTCTTCCCAGGTCGACGACGCGCCGGGGCGGCCCGACAACCGCCCCGGCACCCGCCACCTTCAGTTCTCGAACGCCTCCGGCGCGGGGCACGAGCAGACCAGGTTCCGGTCGCCGTACGCGCCGTCGATCCGCCGCACCGGCGGCCAGTACTTCCCCGCCCGGTCCACCCCGGCCGGGTACGCCCCCACCGACCGCGGATACGCGTGCGGCCACTCGTCGCCCGACACCATCGCCGCGGTGTGCGGGGCGTTCGCCAGGGGGTTGTCGCCGCCCGGCCACTCCCCCGAGCCCACCCTGTCGATCTCCGCCCGGATGGCGATCATCGCGTCGCAGAACCGGTCCAGCTCGGCCAGGTCCTCGCTCTCCGTCGGCTCCACCATCAGCGTCCCCGCCACCGGGAACGACATCGTCGGCGCGTGGAAGCCGTAGTCGATCAGCCGCTTGGCCACGTCGTCGACGCTCACCCCGGTCGCCTTGGTCAGCGGCCGCAGGTCCAGGATGCACTCGTGCGCCACCAGGCCCTTGTTGCCGGCGTACAGCACCGGGAAGTGCTGCCGCAGCCGCGCCGCCACGTAGTTCGCCGCCAGCACCGCCACCCCGGTCGCCCGGGCCAGCCCGTCCGCCCCCATCATCCGCAGGTACGCCCACGGGATCGGCAGGATCCCCGCCGACCCGTACCGGGCCGCCGAGATCGCCGGCCCCCCGTCGGCGCGCGCCCCGGCCGGGTCCCCGGGCAGGAACGGCGCCAGGTGCGCCCGCACCGCCACCGGACCCACGCCGGGGCCGCCGCCGCCGTGCGGGATGCAGAACGTCTTGTGCAGGTTGAGGTGCGACACGTCCGCCCCGAACCTGCCGGGCTTGGCGAACCCGACCAGCGCGTTGAGGTTCGCCCCGTCGACGTACACCTGGCCGCCGGCGTCGTGGACCTTCGCGCACAGCTGCGCGATGCCGGTCTCGTACACGCCGTGCGTGGACGGGTAGGTCACCATGATCGCCGCGAGGGTGTCGCGGTGCTTGTCGATCTTCGCGTCGAGGTCGACCAGGTCGACGTTGCCGTCCGCGTCGCAGCCGACCACGACCACCCGCATGCCGGCCATCACCGCCGACGCGGCGTTGGTGCCGTGCGCCGACGACGGGATCAGGCACACGTCCCGGTGCCCCTCGCCGCGCTGCCGGTGGTAGGCGCGGATCGCCAGCAGGCCGGCCAGTTCGCCCTGAGAGCCGGCGTTGGGCTGCACGCTGACCGCGTCGTAGCCGGTCACCTCGGCCAGCCAGCCCTCCAGCTGGCCGATCAGCTCCCGGTACCCGGCGGTCTGCGTCTCGGGGGCGAACGGGTGCAGGTGCGCGAACTCGGGCCAGGTGATCGCCTCCATCTCGGTGGTGGCGTTGAGCTTCATCGTGCACGACCCGAGCGGGATCATGCCCCGGTCCAGGGCGTAGTCGAAGTCGGCCAGCCGGCGCAGGTAGCGCAGCATCGCCGTCTCGGAGTGGTGGGTGCGGAACACCGCGTGGGTGAGGAAGTCGGACGTGCGGGCCAGCCCGGCCGGCAACGCCCCGTCCACCTCGCCGTCGACGCCGTCGACGCCGAACGCCGCCCACACCGCCGCCAGGTGCGCCTCGGTGGTGGTCTCATCGCAGGAGACGCCCACCCGGTCGGCGTCGACCAGCCGCAGGTTCACGTTGCGCTCGGCCGCGGCGGCCACCACGTCGGCGGCCCGCCCCGGCACAGTCGCGGTGACGGTGTCGAAGAACGCGACGTCCGCGACCCGCACGCCGCCGGCGCGCAGCCCGGCCGCGAGCCGCGCCGCCATGCCGTGGGTACGCCGGGCGATCGCCCGCAGCCCGTCCGCACCGTGGTAGACCGCGTACATGCCGGCCATCACGGCCAGCAGCACCTGCGCGGTGCAGATGTTGCTGGTCGCCTTCTCCCGCCGGATGTGCTGCTCGCGGGTCTGCAACGCCAGCCGGTAGGCCGGGTTGCCGTCGGCGTCCTTGGACACCCCGACCAGCCGGCCGGGCAGCATCCGCTCCAGACCGGAGCGGACCGCCAGGTAGCCGGCGTGCGGGCCGCCGAAGCCCATCGGCACGCCGAACCGCTGGGTGGTGCCGGCGGCGATGTCCGCGCCGATCTCGCCGGGCGGGCGCAGCAGGGTCAGCGCCAGCAGGTCCGCCGCCACGGTCACCAGCGCCCCGGCCGCGTGCGCCGCCTCGACCAGGCCGGAGTGCTCGCACACCGCCCCGGACGCGCCCGGGTACTGCAGGTGCAGGCCGAAGAACTCACCCGGCAGCTCGTCGGAGTCCAGGTCGAGCACCCGCACGTCGATGCCGAGCGGCTCGGCCCGGCTGGTGATCACCGCGATGGTCTGCGGCAGGGTGTCCGCGTCGACGACGTACACGGGGCTCTTGCTCCTGCCGGCGCGGCGGGCGAGGGTCATCGCCTCGGCCGCGGCGGTGCCCTCGTCGAGCATCGAGGCGTTCGCGGTGGCCAGCCCGGTCAGGTCGGTGACCATGGTCTGGAAGTTCAGCAGCGCCTCCAGCCGCCCCTGGCTGATCTCCGGCTGGTACGGCGTGTACGCGGTGTACCAGGCCGGGTTCTCCAGCACGTTGCGGCGGATCACGCCGGGAGTGTGAGTGCCGTGGTAGCCCAGCCCGATCATGGAGACGGCGACGGTGTTGCGGGCGGCCAGGGCGCGCAACTCCGCCAGGGCCTCCCGCTCGCCGGCCGGGGCGGGCAGGTCGAGAGTGCCGTGCCAGCGGATCACCTCAGGGATCGCGGCGTCCATCAGCTCGTCGATCGAGCTGTAGCCGACGGCCTCCAGCATGCGGCGTTCGTCGTCGGGGCCGGGACCGATGTGCCGGTCGGCGAACTGCTCTGCGGTCATGCGCGGCGCTCCTTGTGGGGGCGAGGTCGACAAAGCGGCCTCCCCCTGAGTCACGCACGAAGCGCTCCACAGCGCCTGCCCACGCGGTCCTTTTGCCTGAGAGGTTCCGGGGAGGAATCTGCCCCTTCGGCGCCGTCCGGGGTGTTCCCGGGCGGTCTCTCCCGCGTGGGTGGTACCGGCATGGTCAACGCTACCAGCGACCGTGTTTCCGGCTCATGTCCTACCCCGCCCGGCGACGGCTACACCGCGGCCGGCTGCACCCCCGCCGGGGCGGCGCCGGCGTCCACCGGCGGCGCGGACGACCCGGCGGCGACCCGGTCGGCCAGGGCCGTCAGCACCGGGCCCAGCGGCGCGTCCAGGGTGAGGGCGGCGTGCCCGTCGCCGCGAGTGGGGCCCTGGTTGACGATCGCCACCGGGATGCCGCGCTTCGCCGCGCGGATCACGAACCGGCGACCCGACATGACGGTGAGGGACGAACCGAGCACCAGCAGCGCCCGGGCCCGCTCGACCAGGGCGAAACAGTCGGCGACGCGGGGCGCGGGCACGGTCTCGCCGAAGAACACCACGTCCGGTTTGAGCATGCCGGTGCCGCAGATGCCGCAGTCGACCGTGTGGAAGCGGGCCACCGCCTCGTCGGGCAGGTCGACGTCGCCGTCCGGGTTGACGTGCCCGACGTGCGCGTCGAAGCCCGGGTTGGCCTCGCTCAGCCGCCGGTCCAACTCCTCCCGCGAGGTGAGGTTGCCGCAGTCCAGGCAGGTCACCTCGTCGAGGCGGCCGTGCAGCTCGATCACCCCGGCGGCCCCGGCGGCGCTGTGCAGCCCGTCGACGTTCTGCGTGATGATCCCGCCGAGCAGGCCGTCGCGCTGCAGCCGCGCCACCGCCCGATGCCCGGCGTTGGGGGCGGCCCGGGCGATCATCCGCCACCCCAGGTGGCTGCGCGCCCAGTAGCGCCGCCGGGCGTCCGGGTCACGGGTGAACGCCTGGTACGTCATCGGGGTGTGCCGGCGGGCCGCGCCGCTGGGCCCCCGGTAGTCGGGGATGCCCGACTCGGTGGACAGCCCGGCGCCGCTGAGCACCACCACATCCCCGGCGGCGACCAGCCGGGTCAACGCGTCGAACGTCTCCGTCACCCGTCCATGCTGCCTCAACCCCCGCCCGCCGCCCAGCCTGCCGAGCTCGCCGTCGACGGACCCCGGCGGCGGTGCGGGACGGCCCGGACGGCGGTCCGCCGCTCGCCCGGCGGGCGGGCCGCCGCGCCGCTACGTTGAGGGCATGCGAGTCGTCATCGCCGGAGGCCACGGGAAGATCGCCAAGCTGCTGGAACGGGAACTCGCCGGGCGCGGCGACACCGCCGTCGGGTTGATCCGCAACCCTGAGCACGCGGCCGCGCTGCGCGCCGCCGGCGCCGAACCGGTCGTGTGCGACCTGGAACACGCCGACGTCGACACCGTCGCCGGGCACGTGGCCGGCGCCGACGCGGTGGTGTTCGCCGCCGGCGCCGGTCCAGGCAGCGGCGCCGTCCGCAAGGACACCGTCGACCGGGCCGCCGCCGTGCTGCTCGCCGACGCCGCGCAGACCGCCGGGGTGCGCCGCTACCTGCTGGTCTCCTCGATGGGCGTGGACGCCCCGCCCGCGCCCGGCAGCGACGAGGTGTGGGCGGCGTACCTGCGGGCGAAGAAGGCCGCCGAACAGGACGTCACCGGCCGGGACCTCGAGGTGACGGTGCTGCGGCCCGGCCGGCTCACCGACGACGAACCCGTCGGCCGGATCACCCTCGACCGGCACGCGCCCGCCGGGCCGGTGACGCGCGCCGACGTGGCCCGGGTGCTGCTGGCCCTGCTGTACGCGCCGGACACCGCCGGGCTGACCCTGGAACTGGTCGGCGGGGAAACCCCGATCGCCGACGCCGTCGCGGCCGTCACCGCCCGTTGACCGATCGGCCCGCCGGTTGAATGCCGACGGGCCGACCGCCGGTGGTCAGCGCTGGTGGCGCGGCAACGCCGCCTGCTGCGGGCCGGCCCCGACCGGCGCCACCTCCCGGGCGATCCGCTCCATCGTGGCCGCCAACTGCTCGCTGCCGTCGTCCAGGTGCCGCGCCGCCGCCCGCATGTGCGAGATCATCATCTCGCCGAAGATCCGCAGCGCCTCCCGCGTGGCCACCGAGTCGTCGAAGTTCGCGCCGGCGGTGCTGCGGTACTGCGCCACCGCCCGCTCGGCCTCCTGCTTCGCCTCCTCCGCCGCGGCCCGCATGTAGCTCTCGTACTGCATCTGGGCGTACTCGGCGACCCGCCGCGCGTAGTCGTGCGCCTGGGCGATGATCTGCTCCGCCTCCCGCTGCGCCGCCGACAGCAGGTTGACCTCCTTGGCCGCCGGCAGCGTCGCGGACGCGTCGGTGCTCGGGATCACCCCGTGCCGGTGCAGCTCCAGATGATCCTGCAGCCGCTCGGTCTCCGCCCGCAGGTTGGCGATCTGCGTGGCCAGCAGGTCCAGCTCGTCGGCCACCTGCAGCTTGAACCGGTCCACGTCGGCGTGGTCGTAGCCGCGCCGGGCGAACGACGCGCTGCCGAACTCCCACCGGCGGACCCGATCCGCGGTCAGGCGCACCTGCGCGCCGCCGGAGAACTGTCCACCCTCGTACCTGCTGATCGGGGTCGCGCTCACCGGACACCTCCGGATTCGTCAGGGGCGGTCGCGGTCCGCCAGGCCGGCCCGTACCAGTGCTTGCCGAAACCCTCGTGGTGCAGCTGACCGGCGTGGTAACCGGCCCCGGTCAGCGCCGCCACCGAGTGGCTCACCATCTCGTCGGAACCACACACGTACACGTGCCGGGACCGCCAGTCCCCGTCCGCGAGGGCCCGGTCCGCCACGTGCACGAACTCGCCGGGGCTCAGCGGATCCGCCCCGACCACCTGCGTCACCGTCAACCACGGGTACGACGCGGCCAGCTTGTCGATCGCGTCGTTGTCGTAGAACTCCATCCGGGACCGGGCGGCCACATACAGGTCCACCCGGCGCCCCGCGCCCTCGGCCGCGACCTGCTCGACGAGCGCCTTCACCGGCGCCCAACCGGTGCCGCCGGCCAGCAGCAGCAGGTCCGACGACCCGGCCGGCCACAACGTCAACCGGTCACCCACCGGCGAGGCCAGATGGATCTGGTCACCCACCGAACACCCGTACACCAGCCGCGACGACACCACGCCACCCGGCGTCGCCCGCACATGCAGCTCCAGAGTCCCGTCCGGACGGGGCGCGTTCGCCGGCGAGTAGTACCGCCACGACCGCACCGCCGGATGCGACACCCCGATCGACTGGCCGGGCGTGAACGGCAGCAGATACTGCGGCCGCAGCGTCAGCACCGCCACGTCGAACGTCCGCCGCTCGTGCCCGAGGATCTCGGCCACCCACCACGGCGGGGACATCGACTCCGCGGACTCCGCCGCCTCGACCATCACCTGCGAGACCAGCCCGTACGCGCCCGTCCAGTCCGCGGCCAGCTCCTCGGTCCACTCCTCGGCGAGGAAATGCCGCAACGTGGCCACGAGCGCCTCACCGACCGCCGGGTAGTGCTCGGAGCGCACCGCAAACTTGCGGTGGTCGGCGCCGAGTTCCTGCAGGAACCCCATCAGCCGGTCCACCTGGTCGACATGGGAAACGATGTGCCCCAACGCGCTCACCAGGCGGTCCCGCTGACCGGCCATGTTCGTGGGGAACATCTGCCGCGTCTCCGGATACGCCAGGAACAGCGTCGAGTAGAAATAGAGCGGCACCTGGTCGCCGTGCGCGGCGACCAGGGACCAGCTCCGCTTGAGCCGTGCCGCGTCCACGCTCAGGCGTTCCCCACCGACACGACCTGGTCCTTCACCTGGCCCAGCACCACCTGCACGTCGGCGATGATGTCCGCCGGCACGCCCAACTCGGACAGCGTCGCGGTCAGGTGCTCACCGACCTTCGCGTAGTGCGCCAGCGGGATGTTCAGCGGCTGGTGCGCCTCGGCCAGCCCACGGCCCGCGTACTCGTTCGGGCCGCCGAGCACCACGGCCAGCATCAGCGCGAGGTGGCGACGCTGCTCGGGCATGTTCACGTCCGTGAAGTAACCGGCCAGCTCCGGGTCGGCCAGCACCTTCTCGTAGAACAGCTCCACCGCCGCCTTCACCGCCGCGGCGCCGCCGATCCGCTCGTAGTGCGAAACCGGGATGGTCTCTTCCGTCACCGTCATGGTCGTTTCCTTCCGGAGAGGGGTACGCGGCCGGGACCGCGGAGGGGCAACGGCAGCCGGCGCGCGCCGCACGGCGGTCCGCAGGACGGCCACGCGCAAGCGACCGTGTGGGACCATAGCGTGCCCGCCCGAACGGGTCACCCCTGCCCTGTCCCATTCCCGACAACCGTCAGCTACGGACAGTCAACATCCGGGGCGACCTCGGTCGCGTCCCGCGCTCATGCCGCGACCCTGCGTGAAAGCACCGCCGCGGCCGACCCCACACCCGGTCCTTTTCGGACACCCGCGGCCCCGTCGCCCGCCGCACCCGTCACCTGCGGACACACCCCCGGCCCGGCACCGGCCTCGCGGCGCCATCGGCGGCGCCCTCCAACCACCGCGCCGCCGGGGAGCAAGAGACACACCCAGTAACCAAAAAAGTGGACCGCGGCCTGCCCCTTTCGGCGCGTCGCGGTCCACGGAACGGACGACAGACGGATCAACCGGCCCGGCGGCGCGCCCGACGCACCGCCAGCTCGTCCCCCACCGACTCCGCCGCCTCGACCGACTCCGCGGCCGGCGGCGCCGGCTCCTGCCCACCCACCGGCTCCGCCGGCAGATGCGACAGCGAACCCTGGATCTCCTTGAACGCGCCACCGATCGCGATGCCGAACACCCCCTGGCCGCCCTGCAACAGGTCGACCACCTCCTCCGGCGACCGGCACTCGTACACCGACGTCCCATCGGAGATCAACGTGATGCGCGCCAGGTCCTCCACCCCACGCGACCGCAACGCCTCGATCGCCTTGCGGATGTTCTGCAACGACACCCCGGCGTCCAGCAGCCGCTTCACGACCTTCAACACCACCAGGTCGCGGAAGGAGTACAGCCGGGACGTCCCCGACCCCGACGCGTCCCGCACACTCGGCACCACCAGACCCGTCCGGGCCCAGTAGTCCAACTGCCGATAGCTGATGCCCACCGCCGAGCAGGCGGTCACACCCCGGTAGCCCACCTCGCCGTCACCGACCGGCTCTGGCCCCACACCGGGCTGCTGCTGTTCCGAACTCGGACCAGGATCTCGCGGCTCGTGCATCCGGACAACCTCCCCGCCCGTGCGGTGACACGTCGTCTCCCCGTACGTGCACCCCTCGACAACGGCAACCCTATAGCGGGCCCGAGGACTTACCGAGCAGGAAGCACCACGACACGCCGCGCACCCACCAGGAAGATCACCAACACCGGCCCGCCGCCACCCACCGGGACAGCCGCCGCCGCACCCACCGGGCCCACCGACCCGGCACCGCCACTCAGCCCGCGAAGTCCTCCGGACGCACCTGGTCCAGGAACTCCCGGAACTTCTCCACCTCGTCCTCCTGCTCGTCCGGGATCACGATCCCCGCCTCACTGAGGACCTGCTCGGCACAACGAATCGGAGCCCCCACCCGCAACGCCAGCGCGATGGAATCGCTCGGCCGCGCCGACACCCGAACCCCGTCACCGATCAACAGATCGGCGTAGAAGACGTTCTCCTTCAGCTCGGTGATCTCCACCGCCCGCAACGGCGCCTGCAGCGCCGCCAACACGTCCCGCAACAGATCATGCGTCAACGGCCGCGCCGGCTTGACCCCCTGCTGCTCGTAGGCGATCGCCGTCGCCTCGACCGCGCCGATCCAGATCGGCAGATAGCGGTCCCCCTCAACCTCCCGCAGCAGGACGATCGGCTGGTTGCTGGGCAACTCCACCCGAACTCCGACCACGCTCAGCTCGCGCACCGCCGCCTCCGTGTCGTCGTCGCCTAACGCACCGCGCCCTTCCCTGCACGGTACACGGACCGCGACACGAGAGTCCCATGCGCTACGTGCCCCACGCCCCGCCGGAAAGGGGTTACCCCGGCAAGCCTACGACACGCTTCCCGCGACAGATCTTTCCGCGCCCACCGACGGCAAAGGGCCGGGCGCCCCCACGACACCCGGCCCCACACACCTCAACGACCCAACGTCGACCGCAGCCCCACCCGCACCAGAGCCGCGTGCAACTGCTGGGACAACGCCACCAACTCCCGCGCCGTCTCCGCCGCCCGGGCTCGCGCCGCCGGATCACTCTGCCGCGCCAACGGAGCCACCAACTGCGCGAACAGACCGACCTCCCGATCCGCCGCCGTCCGGTACCCCCGCAGATGCCGCGGCTCCAACCCGTACGCCGCCAACCCCGCCACCGCCCGCGCGATGATCAACGCATCCGCGTCATACCACCCCGGCGGATCGGAGACCAGCACACCGAGCCGCTCCAACTCCACCAACGTCGACTCGGCGAGCCCGCTCCGGGCCAGCAGATCCGCCCGACCCAGCCGCGCCTCCGACGACTCGGCGGACTCCTCCACCTCCCGACCCGGCACCTCACCACCGGGACCCACCGCCACCAACGCCGGCCGCTGCCGCCCCGGCGCCGGACCCGACGCGTCCCACTCCGCCAACTGGTCACGGATCACCCGCAACGGCAGATACTGGTCCCGCTGCGCGGTCAACACGAACCGCAACCGCGCCACATCGTCCCAGCTGTACTTCCGATAACCCGCCGGCGTCCGCTGCGGCTCCACCAGGCCCTCGGCCTCCAGAAACCGCAACTTCGAGATCGTGACGTCCGGGAACTCCACCCGCAGCTGCGCCAACACCTCACCGATACTCATCAGCGGTGTGGAACGCGCCGCCCCGGGCGGCGTCGAAGCCGCAGGCTCGTTCACCCCCGGCCGGCCTCCTCCGGACGCGGACCGGCGATGAACACCACCCGGAACTTGCCGATCTGCACCTCGTCACCATTGCTCAACGTGGCCGCCTCGACCCGCTCCCGGTTCACATACGTACCGTTCAGGCTGCCCACGTCCCGCACCGTGAACGTGCCACCATCCCGGTGGAACTCGGCGTGCCGCCGGGAAACCGTCACGTCATCGAGGAAAATGTCACTGTCCGGGTGCCGCCCACTCGTCGTCACATCGTGGTCCAACAGGAACCGGGCACCCGCATTCGGACCCCGACGAACCACCAGCAGCGCCATACCCGGCGGCAACGAACCGGACATCCGGCTCGGCACCACATCGGTGTCCGGCCCCTCCAGCACTTCGTCGAGCGAACCGAGATTGAGCGTCGAAGTGACGTCGAGTGGGGGGAACTCGTCGTCTGGCCGCGTCATGGGGACCACCTCACGGATCTGTTTCGGTCGGCGTCGGGGTAATGGCGGGTCTGGCCGCCGGGCAGACACACACCCGGCGGCTGGCTCCCCGTGCCCGGGAAGGCGCATTCCACAACGCTCAACTATTGGGTTCTCGGTCGACTGGGCGAGCCTAGCCAGCGCCGAAATGCAGGGCAACCGGACGCGCGGAGACAGCACCCCCGCCGCCCGGAACGACAAACTCAGCTCTCAGTGAGCTCGCGGTACGCACCAGCGGTCAACAGACCCTCGACCGCCGCCGGATCATCCGGGGTGATCTCCAACAACCACCCCGCACCGTACGGATCCGTATTGATCACCTCAGGAGCGTCGGACAACGCCTCGTTCCGCGCCGCCACCGTCCCACTGACCGGCGCGTAGATCTCCGACACGCTCTTGGTCGACTCGATCTCACCCAGCGGCTCACCCGCCGCCACCACCGCACCCTCGTCCGGCAACTGCACGAACACAATGTCACCCAGGGCGTCCTGCGCGAAGTGCGTGATACCGACCCGGACGGCACCGCCGTCACCACCGGTCACCCACTCGTGCTCGGCGGTGTACCGCAGATCCTCAGGAATCACCAGCTGCGTCCTTCATCCATCGGTGCACCGGCGGGAAACCGGCGCGGCCGCGGCCGGTCAGGAGACCGGTCGGGCGTGATCCAGCTTGATCGGCGCGTGCAGCTGCGAAACCTCCACAGCCTCACGATCCTCGGGCGTCACGTTACCGCCGGCATCCCGCACCGACGCGACCACCCCGCCAGGAATGTTCAACGCCGTACGCATCGTCGCCGGATCCCCGATCACCGTGATCGTGTACGGACCCGTCAACCGCCGCCCGTCCACCACCAGACCACCACCACCGGCGTCCACGAAATACGTCGACGCGATGATCCGCACCGCCGTCCCGTCCGACCCGGAGATCTGCATCGCCTCCGCGCCCGCGCCCCGCAACTCCTGCACCGCGTCCAGGATCCGCGCCGACGAGATCGCCTTGTCCGGACCCTCGAACCGCACCACCAGACCCGGACCCACCGCCGGCAACGTACCCGCCAGGATCCCCAGCTCGTCCGCCCGCCGCGTCGCCTCGTCCAGCGCCGCCTGGCGACCCTGCGCACCCGAACGCAACTGACGCTGGCTCTCCTGCAACGCCTCGATGTCCTGCCGCAGCCGCCGCTCCCGCGCATCCAGATCCGACGAGATCCGCACCAGGTCCTCCTCCCGCGTCGCCGCGAGAGTCGGATCCGTCGACGTCGTCTTCAACTGCACCACCAGGGTGAACCCCAGTAGCGCCAGCAACACCGCGATCATCGCCCCGGCCGACGTCCACCGCCGCGCCGCCGGCGGCTTCGCCCCCGCCTCGGGCCCGTCACCCGCCGACTCCTCCACCGGCGGCACATCCACCTCCGGCTCCACCGGCTCACCCTCGGCCGGCTCCACCGGCTCGGGCTCGGGCTCGGCCGGCGCCAACGGGCTCAACTCGTCCGGATCGGGCGCGTCCGGGCGCGGATCCGGTACACCCGCCGGACCCGTCGGCCGCCCCGGCCCCGCTGGCGCCGGCCAACCCGTCCCCGTCTCCCTGTGCTCCTCGCTCATCGCCCTCAACCTACGCCCGGAACAGGTGCCGACGGATCGCCGCCACGTTTCCGAAGATGCGCACCCCGAGCACGACCACCACGCCGGTCGACAACTGACCACCCACCCCGAGCTGATCACCCAGATACACGATCAAACCCGCCACCAGCACGTTCGAGATGAACGACACCACGAACTGCTTGTCGTCGAAGATCCGGTCCAGCTTCGCCCGCACGCCGCCGAACACCGCGTCGAGCGCCGCCACCACGGCGATCGGCAGGTACGGCTGCAACGCCGCAGGCACCGTCGGGTCCAGATACACCCCGAGCACCACACCGGCGAGCAACGCCAGCACCGCGATCATCGGCCACCTCCGGAGGGGCTGGGAGACGTCCGCGAGCCGGACGGCCCCGGACTGGTCGAACCGGCGACACCCGAACCCGACGGCGACGGGCTCGGACTCACCGAGGGCTCGGCGTAGCGTAGCCGCGGCTGCGGCGCCGCCGGCAGGGTGAGGCCCTCGGCATCCTTCACCCCGAACGACAACCCGGTGGACCTCGCCACCTCCCGCATCAGGCCCGCCGCCCGACTGTCGTCGAACCGCTCCCGCATCGACCCCGGACCGATCGCCGACACCTCGTACGGGCTCGTCACCGGCCGGTAGTCCACCAGGATCGCCTCACCGGCCGAGCGGATCGTCGACGTCGCCGTCAACCGCTGCCCGTTGATCGCCACCGCCTCCGCGCCCGCCGCCCACAACGCGTTCGCCACCTTCTGCAGGTCCGAGTACAACACCCGGGACGGGCCGGCGTCCGCGCCTGTCACCGCGTCCTTGTCCTGCGCCGCGTCGGCCAACCGGACCACCACACCGTCACCGCGCACCCGGCCCAGCCCGGTCCCCGCCTCCAGGCTCCGCAACCGGGACGCCTGCGAGCCGCTCAGCGCCGCGTCGCGCTCCCGGCTCACCTGCTCGCGCAGCTGGTCCGCGCGCGCGGTCAACCGGTCCGTCTCCGCCTCACGCTGCTTGATCTCGGCGATCAGCCCCGCCCGGGCCTTGGCCCGACCCGGCTCCTCCGCCATCGTCTCCCGGTACGCCACCGCGAACAGGAACCCGATCACCACGATCACCACCAGGCTGACCGGACGGCCCAGCAGCTGCCGCACCCGCGACGGCCGCACCGTCCGGCGCCGGGCTGCCGCATCGGCGTACCCCGGGTCGAGCGGGTTGCGGAACAGCTCGGTGAGGAAGTCCGGCGCGTACACCCGCGCCGACGGGTCGCGGCCGTCCCGGTTCGCCGCGCTCACATCGCCACCCCGGCCCGCCGGGCCCGCATCGCCCGCACCAGGCGGCTGGCCTGCACCACGTACATCGCCCCGGCCACCCAGTAGAGCACCAGGCCCCACCAGGCCAGACCCCAGCCGATCGCCCCGGCCGCGGTGGCCGCGCCCGGCACAGCCGCGGCCAGCAGCAGGACCGGGAACGCCGCCAACAACAGGAAGGTGGCCGTCTTGCCCACGTAGTGCACCGGCGGCGGGCCGTACCCGTAGCGCCGCAGCACCCCCAGCGAGCCGAGCAGCAACAGCTCGCGAGCCAGCAACGCCGCGGTGAACTGCCACGGCACGATCTCCCGCGCGGTGAACGCCAGCAGCGTGGCCAGGATGTAGAGCCGGTCGGCGAGCGGGTCGAGCAACTCCCCGAGCCGGCTGACCTGGTGCATCCGGCGCGCCACCCAGCCGTCCACCCAATCGCTGGTGCCACCGATCGCAAGCACCACGATCGCCGTGACATCGGCGCGCACCACCAGGAAGAGGTAGAGGAAGAGCGGCACGCCGACGAGCCGGACGAAGCTGATCAGGTTGGGCAGGGTGAGGACACGGTCCCCCACGACCGCCGTCGTACCGCCCGGAGCGGGGTGCTCCGACGGAGCCGGCCGACGCGACACCGAACCTCCCTTCGCAGCACGCTCCGGCGGCCGACCGTGATCGGCCGCTCCTCCAGGCTCGTGCGCGTAGCCGGCCGGTCAGCGCCGGCGCCCTCTGCGATCCCGGGCTGGGACCTCCCCGATGCGGCCCACGATCGAATCGATCGTGGGCCGGCAAGTTTGCGCTGCCACTATATCGGGCCCTGGCGGCCCGACCCGGGGCGTGCAGCTCGCGTCGTGAGTCGGTTGGCTGTGTGCGGCGCCACACCACCCCTAAGGCGTCCTAGGATACTAGTGGAATGCGGAACACCAGCGCGGGAGGCTCAGGAGCGGGGCACCGCTCAGGCCGTACGGGCGGTGGAGTCGGAGCCGGCGGGCGCGGCCACGGTGGCCGCCTGGCTGAACGCCACCAGGGCCAGCAGCAGCTCGTGCTGCACCCGGTTGGGCATCCGGTCCAGCACCGCCTGGACCGCCTGGTGCCGCCGCTCCTTCAGCTCACGCAGCAGGGTCTCCGCGGCGGTGGTGGGCACCAGGCGCACCTCACGTCGATCGCGCGGATCGGCCACCCGGCGCAGCAGGCCGACCGCCTCCAGCCGGTCGCAGAGCCGGCTCGCCGAGGACGGCACGACGTCCAGCAGCTCGGCCAGCCGGTTCACGTTGCTGTACGGGTGGGCGATGATCAGCGAGAGCACCCGCAGCTGCGTCGGAGAGACGACGTTGTGCCGTGAGGTGGCGGAGTCGAGCACACCGATGAGCGCGTCGGCAGCCTCGTCGATGGCTGCGGCAAGATTCGGAGGTCGCTCCACCCGCTGTCCCCTGGGATCGTCCCGCTCGTGTTTCCCGCCGGTCCGGTTACCGCCCGCTCGCGTCGTCGACCGGCCTGGAACCGCGCCAGTCCAGGCAGACAACGACCGCGTCGTCGCGAAGATCCGCGTCGGCGTGGTACGCGTGCAGTTCGCGCATCACCGTACCAACTGCTTCGGTCGCCGGTTGCAACCGAGTAGACCGCATCGCCCGCGCCATGGCCCTTTCTCCATAGGGCTCCTGGCCATCCGGCTGCGCCGCGTACACCCCGTCACTCACCACGAACAGCCGGTCCCCCGGCTCGACGGCGAACTCCTGCACGTCGTACCGGGTCTCGGCGAACATGCCCAGCGGCAGCTGCTGCTCCAGCCGGATCGGGCTGACCGTGCCGCCCCGCACCCGCAGCACGTGCGGTGAGCCGGCATCCACCGCGCGCACCACCCCGCGCCGGGTGTCCAGCTCCAGCAGCAGCGTCGCCACGTGCCGGCTCCCCCGGTGCTGGTAGAAGATGGTGTCCGAAGCCAGCTCGGCCTGCTCCACCAGGCTGCCGCCCGAGCGCCGGGCGTTGCGCATGGCGTTCACGGTGACCGCGGTGAGCAGCGCGGCGGCCAGGCCGCTGCCGGTGCCGTTGAGCACCGTCAGGGTGAGCCGGTCCCCGTCGACCGACCAGTCGAAGTGGTCGCCGCCCACCGTGTACGCCGGTTCGAGCTGCCCCGCCAGCACGAAGTCGCCGTGCGCGACGCTGCGACCGGGCAGCAGGTCCCACTGCATCTCGGCGGCCATGCTGAGCCGTTCCCGCCGGCGGGCCTGCCGGTAGCGGTCGGTCTCCCGGTCGGCGGCCCGCAGCGCCACCGCCAGCTCGTCCGCGACGTCCCGCACCGCCTCGACCATCGCCCGGGCCGGCGACTCCGGCAGCTCGACCAGCAGCACCCCGAGGCGCTCTCCCCAGACCGACAGCGGCAGGTAGGCCCGACAGCGGCCGTCCTCGCCGGTGTCGAGCACCGGTTGCTGGCTGCTGAAACAGCGCTGCGCCACGCCCTGGCGGGTCAGCGAGCCGCCGTCGGGCAGGTCCGGGTCGAGCACCGGCCAGAGCCCGCTGAACCGGTAGTCTGCGATGAACACCTCGGTCCGTGCGGCGCCGAGCGCCGCACGCAGCGCCCGGTCGGCGGCCTCCGCCAACTGGTCGGGTGGCGCCGCGCGTAGTGCGCGCGCCACCTGTCCGGGCCCGTGCGGCATGCTCATCCTCCGAGGACGACTATTGCTGTAGGGCAAGCATCATACGGAGGACGGTCGGTGCCCGGACGCCCGGTTCCGCCCGGGCCGCG
Organism: Micromonospora sp. NPDC051924; assembly: GCF_055586005.1. Lineage (NCBI taxonomy): Bacteria > Bacillati > Actinomycetota > Actinomycetes > Micromonosporales > Micromonosporaceae > Micromonospora > Micromonospora sp. NPDC051924. Next base: position 20,017 of record NZ_JBVJJA010000020.1, on the reverse strand, counting down.
GGGCCGCTGGCGGGTGCGACTCGATCACCTCATCTGACCTGCGCGAGCGTGCGTCACCCGGTCCGCGGTGCCTTGGTCGCGGCGACACCGGCCGGGCCGGTGGCCACGGCGGGCCAGCCCGAAGAAGACCACCCCGACCGGCCTCCTCCCCCACCCCGGCACGAACCGGTGCAGCTGGGCCGGGTCGACGGTGCCGATATCGGTGGCCCGATCATGCGTGCGGTGCGCGGCTGGTCGGGCTCGGCCATCGACGAGGCTCCCCTCCTCGGGCGATGGGGGTCAGCGTACCGACGGGTCGGCTCCGGCGGTATCGCCCCGGGGACGCCGTACCGGCCGGGATACTGGCCGCGAGCGGGCGGCGGCCAGGGAGGTACGGGGTGAACTCGGCGAACGGCGCGGCGGTGGTGGTCGGCGTGGACGGCTCGGAGCCGGCGCTACGGGCCGTACGCCTGGCCGCCGGCGAGGCCGCCCGACGGCACCGGCCGCTGCGGGTGGTGCACGGTTTCATCTGGCCGTTGCTGCGCGTACCCGTGGGCGCGCCGGCCGAGGGACCACCCGGCGGCGGCCTGCGCCACCAGGCGGAGGAGATCGTCGCCGCGGCGGTCACCGAGGCGGAGGCGGCGGTTCCCGGGGTGCGGGTCTCCGGGGAGATCATCGACGGCGAGGCGTCCGCGGCGCTGATCGGCGAGGCCCCCACCGCCACCGTGATCGTGGTCGGCGACCGGGGGCTGGGCGGGTTCGGCGCCCTGGTGGTCGGCTCGGTGGCGATCCAGGTCGCCGCGTACGCCGACTGCCCGGTGCTGGTGGCGCGCGGCGCGGAACACACGGCGGGCCCGGTGCTGGTCGGGGTGGACGGCTCGGCACTGTCCCGGGCGGCGGTGGAGTTCGCCGTCGAGGAGGCGGCGGTGCGGGGCGCCCGGCTGCACGCCGTGCACGCCTACACCCACCCGGCCTCCGGGGGGCCCGGCGACATGCAGCCGCTGGTCTACGAGGAGGGCCAGCTGCGCGGCGAGGAGGACCGGGTCCTGGCCGAGTCGCTCACCGGGCTCGCCGAGCGCTGGCCGGAGGTGCCGGTGACCCGGGAGGTGGTGCACGGCCGCCCGGTCGGCGTGCTCACCGAGGCCTCCCGCACCGCCCAACTGGTCGTGGTCGGCGCGCAGGGCCGCAGCGAGCTGACCGGTCTGCTGCTCGGCTCGGTGAGCCAGGGGGTGCTGCACCACGCCGCCTGCCCGGTCGCGGTGGTGCGCTCCCCCGGCTGAACGGTTGGCCGCGCCCGCGACGGGTAGACGGTCGGGAAGCCACTGCGACCGGAGGAGGCAGGGATGCCAGGACCACGGCCGGGCAGCAACGCGTACGACAAGGAACGGGCGCGCCTGCGCGATCTGATCGAGAATTCCGGACGCGCCGCCGACCAGGAGGCGAACCAGGTCGCGAACCGGATCCTGCAGGACGACCGCGGTCAGCGCGGCATCGTCCGGGGCGAGCGGACGTTCGGCCCCAAGGGCGAGCGCGAACCAGGCGACCCGAAGTGAGGGCCGCCCCGGTGGTCGACGGCGCCATCGCTGGCGCCGTCGGCAGCGCCGCGTTGAACATCGTCAGCTTTCTGGACATCGCGGTCCGGGCCCGCCCGGTGAGCAGCACGCCGGAACAGACCGCCGGCCGCCTCGCGGACGTCGCGCACGTCAACCTCGGGCCCGAGGAGCAGGCGGCCAACCGCCGCTCGGGCCTCGGGCCGGTGCTCGGGTACGGCATCGGCATTGCCGCCGGAGCGGTCTTCGGCGCGCTTTCCGCCCGGCGCCGGATCCCGCTGCCGGTGGCCGTCGGAATGCTCGGCGGCGGGGTGATGGCGTCCTCCGACGGGTCGCTTGCGGCGCTGCGGATCAGCGACCCCCGCACCTGGCGGCGGGCCGACTGGGTGGCCGACCTCGTCCCGCACCTCGCATATGGAATGGCGGCCGCAGCCACCTGGCGGAGGCTGCGGCCGCTGTCGCGGCGGGGCCGTTAGCCCCGCCGGCCGCTCTCGTCCTCGGCCACCGGCTCAGCCGCCGGACCGTACGGCGACACCTGCCCCTTGGGGACCGGTCGGCCGACGTCCGCGTTGGACGTGCCGCTGTTGCGCGGTGCCCCCGCGGTGCCGGGACCCTTGCTGTCCTGACTGGTGGCACCCCGGTTGTTGCGGCGGAGCTCCTGCTGCTGCGGATTGACCACGGGTCTCTCCTTCCGGTGGAGCACGCGACGTCGGCCGCGCACCTCATCCGGGTACCCGCCCCCGCCGGGCGCATTCCGGCCCTGGTCCGGCGTCTGGACCGGCCCGGCGGGGGTACCCGGCAGGGATGCCGAACGATCGGAACCTGGCCCGGGCATTGCTGGACCGGCAGGGCCGCACCTACGCCGAGGAGGCCGGGATCGCACTCGCCGACCGGCCGGGACAGCTCTACCAGCTGCTGGTGCTCACCACGCTGCTGAGCACCCGGATCCGGGCGTCGGTGGCGCTGGCCGCGGCCCGGGAGCTGTTCGCCGCCGGCTACCGCACCCCGCAGGCAATGGAGGCGGCGAGCTGGCAGGACCGGGTCGACGCGTTGGGCCGCGGCCACTACCGGCGCTACGACGAGCGGACCGCCACCATGCTCGGCACCGGCGCCCGGCTGTGCCTGGACCGGTGGCACGGGGATTTGCGCCGGATGCACAAGGAGGCGGACGGGGACCGGACGGTGCTGCGCCGGCTGCTCACCGAGTTTCCCGGGATCGGACCGACCGGGGCGGACATCTTCCTGCGGGAGGCGCAGACCGTGTGGCCCGACGTGCGCCCGTACGCCGACCGCCGGGCCCTGGCCGGGGCGCGGCGGCTGGGCCTGCCGGCGAACCCGAGCGGGCTGGCCGGGCTGGTCGGCGAGGGCGAGTTCGGGCGGTTGGCGTCGGCGCTGGTCCGGGTGGCGCTCGGCGAGGAGTCGGCGGGCGAGGTCAGCCGCACGGCCGCCGCGGCCCGCTGAGCCGCCCGCCCCGCCTCACTTGGCGGCCGGCTTGGTCAGGTTCCAGGCCAGCGCGGCGGCGAGCAGGGCGAGCAGCACGACCCCGCCGGAGATGCCGCCCTCCCCGCCGTTCTGCCGGTTTCCGGTGGCCCCGAAGTAGATGACGGCGAGCCCGGCGAGCACCGTGATGAACGTGCGGAATCCTCGGTCCTTCACGCCTCGCACGATACGACCGATCCGCACCTTTTCTGGGCTTTTCGCGACAGGTTCCCCCGTCCGGAGCGGGTGTCACTCCTCCGGGCAACCGGCGGCGGGGCCGCGCAGCCGCACCCGGCGGATCGCCCGGTCCGCCACCTCGACCACCTCGATGGTGAGCCCCGGCAGGCGGATCCGCTCCCCCGGGCCGGTGGGCACCCGGCCCAGTCCGGCCAGCACCAGCCCGGCCACCGTGGTGTACTCCCGGGACAGCGGGAAGGTGACCCGGACGCCGGCGTCGGGCAGGTCGTACAGCGGGAAGTCCCCCGGCAGCAGCAACGCCCCGTCCGGCTCCCGGACCGCCCGGCGCACCTCCGGGTCCGTCTCGTCGTACAGCTCACCGACGACCTCCTCGAGCAGGTCCTCCATGGTGACCAGGCCGTCGATGCCGCCGTACTCGTCGACCACCAGGGCGAGCTGCTCATGTCGCTGGCGCAGCTGCCGCATGGCGTCGGCGACCGGCAGGGTGGCCGGCAGCAGCAGCGGCGGGCGGGACCGCTGCCCGGTGCTCGCCCCACCGGCGTCGACCAGGTCGCGGATGTGCACCACCCCGCGTACGTCGTCCAGGCCGCCGGGGCCGACCACCGGCGCGCGGGAGCGATTCGCGGCGACCAGCCGGCGGATCGCCTCGGCCGCCGGCAGCGACGCCGGCAGGACCGTCACGTCCCGGCGGGTCACGAGGATCTCCCGCAGGGTACGGCCGGCGATGTCGAACGCCCCGGCGAGGATCTCCCGCTGCTGCGCCGACAGCCCCCGCTGGCTGACCAGCAGCTCGCGCAGCTCCTCCTCGGTCATCTCCTGCCGGCTGGCCCGGGGATCGCCGCCGGCCAGCCGGACCAGCACGTCGGTGGCCCGGCTCAGCAGCCACACCGCCGGCCGGGACAACCGGGCCAGCAGGTCCAGCGGCGGCGCGCTGAGCAGCGCCCAACGTTCCGCCGACTGCATGGCCAGCCGCTTCGGGGCCAGTTCGCCGACGACCAGCGTGACGAAGGTCAGCGCGACGGTCACCAGCAGCACGGCGACCGGGTGGGCGGCCCGGCCGAAGAAGCCGAGCAGGCCGGCCAGGGGCGCGGCCAGGGAAACCGCGGCGGCCGCCGAAGCGAGGAACCCGGCCAGCGTGATGCCGAGCTGGATGGTGGCCAGGAACCGGTTCGGCTCGCGGGCCAGCCGGACCAGCCGCGCCCCGGACCGCCCGGCCCGGGCCAGCCGTCGCAACTGCCCCTCGCGCAATGTCACCAGCGCCATCTCGCTGCCGGACAGCGCCGCGTTGACCAGCACCAGGACCAGGACCAGGACCAGCTGGCCGGCCATCAGTCGTTCTCCAGGTCGTCCAGCGAGATCGCGTGGGTCATCAGCCACCGGGCCAGCGCGGCCATCCCGAACAGCCACAGCGGCGCGGATTCGGTCGTCCCGTTCGTGGCGAAGATGGCGAACCGCAGGTCCGGTGCCCGGTACGCCTCGATCCGCCACCGATGGTTCTTGTCCCGCCAGACCGCCGAAGGGTCCATGGCGTCACCGTAGGTGACCGGGCGCTCCCGCCGACGCCGGTTCGCCTCAGCGGGGCGGGGTCACCACCTCGCGGGCGTCGTCGGGGAGCCGGCGGGTGGCGCCGCGCCGGTCGAGGAGCTCCAGCAACGGCACCGCCACCCGCCGGGTGGTGTCGAGCGCCTGCCGGGCGGCGCTGAGCGTGAACGGCTGCGGCAGCCGGGCGAGCACCCCGACCGCGTCGTCGAGCGCCCCGGGCAGCAGCACCACGTTCTCGGCGAGCCGCAGCAGGGCGCCGGCCCGCACGGCCGCGCCGATCTCCCGGGGTCCGAGGCCGAGGTCGGCGAGGCGGTGCGCCTCAGGCGCCTGGAACGGGCGGTCGCCGTACTCGGCGCGGACCCGGGCGACCGCGCGGGCCACCGGTTCCGGCAGCCCATCGGCCGCGGCGGCGGTGACCCGGCCGGAACGCAACCGCAGCGGTGGCCGAAGCAGGGCCTCCACCAGCGCGCGCTCGGGCAGGGCGAGGCGCTGGCGCAGCACGTCGACCGGCACACCCGGTTCGAGGGGGTGCTCGCGGGCGTACCGGGCGACCTCCTCGGTGAGCCGACCGCCCAGGGTCCGCCAGTGCTCCGGATCGGCCAGCCAGTCCCCGGCGACCGGGGCGCCGGTCACCGTGACCCCCATCCGGGTCAGCTCACCGGCCCGCACGAGCCGCCGGCGGCGCAGCTCACCGCCCAGGTCCGGCCGGCCGTCCAGCCCGGCGAGGACAGCGGCCCGGGCGGCGGCCGCACCGCGCCGGCGCAGCGGCGGCGGGTCCACGTCCAGCACCGTCACCCCACCGGCCACGTGGTGCCGGCCGGGGTCGCGCAGCAGGGCCCGGTCGCCGATCAGCAGCGGCAGCGGGCGGGCCAGCCGCAGCCGGACGGTGTCCGGGCCGAGCGGGCGGACCCGTACCGGCACGGCGGCGGAGCCCACGTGCAGGGTGAGGGTGGCCGGCAGGTCGGCCGCCGGGTCCCCGGTGAGCCGGACGTCGAGCAGGTCCGTCGGCCGGAACCGTCCCGGGCTGAGCAGGGCGTCGCCCCGGGCCACCAGGTCCCGGGACACCCCACGCAGGTTCACCGCGACCCGGGCCACCGCGTCGACCTCGATCCGGGCGGCGTTCAGCGAGTGCAGGCCCCGGACCCGGACCGGCTCCCCGGTGGCGGCCAATTCGAGCTGATCGCCGACCCGGAGCCGGCCGCCGCCGAGGGTGCCGGTGACCACGGTGCCGCTGCCTCGGATGGTGAACGACCGGTCCACCCAGAGCCGTACCGGGGCGTCGCGCGCCGGGTCGGGCAGCCGGGCGACGAGCCGGTCCAGGGCGGCACGCAGCTCGGGCAGGCCGGCGCCGGTGGTGCCGCTGACCGGCACCGCCTCCACCTCGCCGAGGGAGCTCGCGGCGATCTCCTCGCGCGCCCGCGCGAGGGCCGGCCCCGGGTCGGCCAGGTCCGCGCGGGTCACCGCCAGCAGGCCGTACGACACACCGAGCGCGTCCAGGGCGGCCAGGTGTTCGGCGGACTGCGGCATCCAGCCCTCGTCGGCGCCGACCACGATCAGCGCGGCGGGGACCGGTCCCACCCCGGCGAGCATGTTCGGCACGAACCGCTCGTGGCCGGGCACGTCGACGAAGGCGACGGTGCCGCCGGAGGGCAGGGTGGTCCAGGCGAAGCCGAGGTCGATGGTCATGCCCCGGCGGCGTTCCTCCGCCCACCGGTCGGGGTCCATCCCGGTCAGCGCCCGGACCAGGGTGGACTTGCCGTGGTCGACGTGGCCGGCGGTGGCGACGACCCACACGGTCAGCCACCCACCCGCAGCACCGCGGCACGGACGGTCTCGTCGGCGTCGGCCGGTACGCAGCGCAGGTCGAGCAGGAGCCGGCCGTGCAGCATCCGGCCGAGGATCGGCGGTTCGCCGGTGCGCAGCGGCTCGGCGTACCGCTCGGGCAGGCTCAGCGCCCACGAGTCGAGTTCCACGCCGGGCGCGCCGCCACCGCCGACGACGGCGACGCTGGGCACCACCTCGGCCTTGGCGCCGTCCTCGCCCAGCCGGTCGCGCAGCCGTTCGGTGCGTTCGCGCAGGGCCGCCGGGTCGGCGTGCAGCGCCTGCCGGGTGGGGGTGGTCGGGCCGTGCAGGGTGGCGGCGAGCGCGGCGAGGGTGAGCTTGTCGACCCGCAGCGCCCGGGCGAGGGGGTGCCGGCGCAGCCGCTCGACCAGATCGGCCGCGCCGAGCAGCAGCCCGGCCTGCGGGCCGCCGAGCAGCTTGTCGCCGCTGGCGGTGACCAGGTGCGCGCCCGCGCGCAGGGTGCCGGCGGCGTCCGGCTCGTCGGGCAGCAGCGGGTTGGGGGCGAGCAGCCCGGAACCGATGTCGGCGACCACCGGTACGCCCAGGGTGGCCAGCTCCCGGACCGGCACGGCCGAGGTGAAGCCGCTGACCAGGAAGTTCGACGGATGCACCTTGAGCAGGAAGCCGGTGCGCGGGCCGATGGCGGCGGCGTAGTCGGCGCGGGTGGTGCGGTTGGTGGTGCCGACCTCGCGCAGCCGCGCGCCCGTGCTCTCCAGCAGGTCGGGCAGGCGGAAGCCGTCGCCGATCTCGACCAGTTCGCCGCGGCTGACCACGATCTCGCGATCGGTGGCGAGGGCGGTGGCGGCGAGCACCAGGGCGGCGGCCCCGTTGTTGACCACGTGCACGCCCGCCGCGTCGGGCACGGCGGCGGCGAGCGCGTCGAGCGCCTCCCGGCCGCGCCGGGCCCGCCGGCCGGTCCGCAGGTCCAACTCGACATCGGTGTGGCCGGCGGCGGAGACGAGGGCGTCAACGGCGGCGGCGGAGAGCGGGGCCCGGCCGAGGTTGGTGTGCAGCACCACGCCGGTGGCGTTGAGCACCGCCCGGGGCGCCGGCGCGGGCAGGTCGGCCAGCGCGGCGTCGCGTACCTCGTCGGGGGTGATCTCGCCGGTACGGGCGCGCTGCTGGGCGCGGACGATGGCGGCCTTCACCCGCTCACGGCCGAGCGAGCCGACGGCGGCGGCCAGCCCGGGGTCGGCGAGCAGCGCGTCGGTACGTGGCACCCGCCGCCGCGGGTCGACGTCACGCATCGGTTCACCCCCTCTGGCAGGCCTCGCAGAGGCGGAACCCCGGAATCTGCTTGGCGGAGACGGACGGGAATCGAACCCGCCTGGCCCGGGTCCCGGACCACACCGGTTTTGAAGACCGGGAGGGGCACCAGCCGCCTGAACGCCTCCAAACAGCACTTAACCACACGCGATCTCGATCCGCCCGGGGAGGGCGGTGGGTCCGCCGGATCAGGGTCCCGGCGTCTGGAAGTGGGGCCTCGGCTTGCCGGGTGCGGTGGGCAGCCGGGTGATCGGCGGGAGCACCAGCGCGACGAAGGCGAGGATGCCGATCACCGTGAACGGCAGCGTGTAGCTCTTGCCGCTGGCGTCGTAGAGCAGCGCGGTGAGCAGCGGGCCGACCACGCCGCCGATGCTCCACGCCACGATCATCGCCCCGTAGATGGCGCCGGCGTTCGGGGTGCCGAAGTAGTCGGCGGCGGTCGCCGGCATGGTGCCGAAGCCCCCGCCGTAGGCGAGGTAGACCAGCGCGGCGAGCACCGCGAAGAGCCAGAAGGCGGAGGCGTGCGGCAGGATCAGGAAGCAGACGCCCTGCAGCGCGAGCATGCCGAGGAACGCGGGCATCCGGCCGACCCGGTCGGACAGCCAGGCCCAGGCGACCCGGCCGCCGCCGTTGAACAGGCCGAGGATGCCGACCATCCCGGCGGCGGTGGCGGCGCTCACCCCGGCGACCGCCTGGGCCGCGTCGGCGGCCTGGGAGATCAGCGCGATCCCGCAGGTCACGTTGAGCGTGAGGATCAGCGTGAGCAGGTACCACTGCCGGATGCGCAGGGCCTCGCCGAAGGTGTAGACCCGGGTGCCGGCGACGGCCCGGCCGCCGACCGCCGGGGTGAAACCGGGCACCTGGTAGCCGGCCGGCGGGTCGCGGAAGAAGGACGCCCCGAGCAGGACCGCGACCAGGTAGGCGAGGCCCAGGGGCAGGAAGACGTCGGTCTTGTGGTCGGTCCCGGCCAGCAGCGCCTTCGCCACCGGTGCGGTGATCACTGCGCCGAAGCCGAAGCCGGCCACGGCGATGCCGGTGATCAGGCCCCGCTTGTCCGGGAACCACTTGCTGAGCATGGCGATCGGGGTGATGTAGGCGGCGCCGAGCCCGATGCCGCCCAGCACCCCGTAGGTGAGCAGCAGCAGCCACAGCTGGTCGCTCGAGGACACCAGCGAGGCCAGCATGGTGCCGACGGCGTACAGGATCCCGCCGCCGAGGGCGACCGGTCGTGGTCCCCGGCGGTCCTGGATGCGCCCGCCGACCAGGCTGCCGATGAAGATGGTCCCGATCGCCACCTCGAACGGCAGCACCACCTCGGCCTTGCTCCAGCCGAACTCGGCCTGCAGCGGCTTGTTGAACACGCTCCACGCGTACACCGCGCCGAGCGCGAGTTGGACCAGCACGGCCGCCAGCACGAGGCCCCACCGGCCCCGTGTGGGTGGTCGGCCGTCCCGCGAACCCCTGGTTGTCGTGGCCATGAGCGGTACCCCCGTATCGGCTCATGGGCCTGGCGCCTGTTACGTGTCTGCCCCCGGATTCGGGCCGGCGCCCGGCCCGCTGACGTCTGATGTCCCCTGCTCCCGCCGCTGCGCGCGTTCCCGCTGCGGGACGACGGTGTACTTCGGGTCCCTCGCCGAGGCGACCCCGCCATGGAAGATGCCGAACCGGGTGCAGACCGAGGCGGCCAGCAGGGCGCCGCCGGAGAGCGCGGAGAGCACCCGGCTGCGGCGGCCGACCAGCGCGCCGACGACGCCGGCCGCCGTGAGCGCCCGGCCCGCGCGCAGCAGCTTGCCGGCGGTGCCGATCGCGTAGGGCTCGCTGAGCAGGCCGAGCCGGTTCTCCACCCGGTGGGAGCCCCACAGCTCCAAGGCGGCGCCGGCGACGGCGAGGCGCCGGGCCGGGCCGGCCTGCGCGCTCGGCGCGGCGAGCAGCCCCACGCCGGCACCGCTGGCCAGGGCGCTGCCCGCGAAGATGGTCGGCAGTTCCGGGTACGCCTCGTGCCAGGACGGCACCGCGGTGTCGGCGAGCAGCACCCCGGTGTACGTGGCCAGCGCCGGCGCGGTAGCCGCGGCGAGCAGCCCGGCGGCCTGCCCGGCCGGGGGCAGCAGCCTGCGGCCGAGGCCGAGCACGCCCCGCTCGGGCAGCCAGGGCGCGGCCTCGGCGACCGCGGCGACCCCGGCGGCCGGGCCGAAGGCGGTGAGGATCCAGGTGCCCATGCTCATCGGGGAGGTCGGCTTCGCCACCCGCAGCATGTGGTGGAACCGGCTCGGCTTGCCGAGATCACGAACGAGGAAGAACGCGCTGGCGCTGACCGCCGCCAGGGAGGTCACCCGCCCGGCCCGACGCAGCGCCGGCCGGTCGGTGAGCTGCCCGCCCGCGGCCAGCAGCGACGAGCCCGCGGCGAGGCCGCCGGTGAACAGGTACGCGGCGATGTCCCACTTCCACACCGGCGCCTTGAGGATCGGGCGGCCGTAGTAGGAGGTGAACTCGGCCGGCGGCACGTTCAGCTGCTCCCCGCCACCGCCACTGCCGCGGCGGCGTCGATGCGGCTCGGCGGGCGCGACGTCGCGCGGCGGGTACGGGGCCAGCCCGGCGTCCTGGGCACCCCGGTCGGTGCGGGCCACGCCCGCGCCGGTGCCGGTGGCCCGGCTACCGCGCTCCTCACCCGCTCTGAGCGGCCCGGCGCCGTTGTGGCCGGTGCCGTTCACCGCCGGCGCGCCGGGCTCACCCTCGGGCGCCGTGCCGAGCGGCGGGGTGACCTTCGGACCGTGGCCGGTGCGCGGGCCGGGCCCGCCGAGGCGCTCCGGCCCCTCGGCGGCGAGCCGCTCCCGGAAGCGGCGGAACAGGTCGCCCACCGGGGCGCGTTCCGGACTCACGATGAACCTCCGACGAACGCGGCGACGGCCGCCGCTGCCATGGCCAGGGCGGCCAGCCCGGCCCGCTTCCACATCTTCGGCAGGTCCCGGGTGGTGACCACCGGGTCGGGGGGCAGGCCGTACACCTCGGGCTCGTCGAGGAGCAGGAAGAACGCGCCGTCGCCGCCGACCCCGTCGGTGGGGTCGTGGCCGTAGAGGCGAGCCTCCGGCACCCCCCGATCGTGCAACGTGGCGACCCGCTGCGCGGCGCGTTCCCGCAGCTCGTCCAGCGGGCCGAACTGGATGGACTCGGTCGGGCAGGCCTGCGCGCAGGCGGGGGTCTTGCCGGCGCCGAGCCGGTCGTAGCAGAGCGTGCACTTCCACGCCCGGCCGTCGCCCTTGCGCTGGTCGATCACCCCGTACGGGCAGGCGGAGATGCAGTAGCCGCAGCCGTTGCAGATGTCCTCCTGCACCACCACCGTGCCGAACTCGGTGCGGAACAGCGAGCCGGTCGGGCAGACGTCCAGGCAGGCGGCGTGGGTGCAGTGCTTGCAGACGTCCGACATCATCAGCCAGCGGAAGTCGGTGCGGGACTCCACGCCGGTGGCCCGGCCGGGCGGCTGCGACCCGGGCATGCCGAGGAACTCCGGGCCGGCGGCCATCCGCGCGGCGGCCTCCGGCTGACCGGGGGGAAGGCCGGGGTCGGTGCCGGTGTCCGTCACCGTGCCGGCCGCGACTGCCGCGTCGGCCGGGCTGGACGCCTCACCCGTCGGGTTGCCGGCGAACGGCGGGGTGCGGTGCCCGGCGGGGCGGGGCTGCTCGACGAAGGCGACGTGCCGCCACGAGTTGGCGGTCAGCGCCCCGGTGTTGTCGTACGACATGCCGAGCAGATCGAAGCCCGCGTCCGGGACGCCGTTCCACTCCTTGCAGGCCACCTCGCAGGCCTTGCAGCCGATGCAGACGCTGGTGTCGGTGAAGAAGCCCATCCGGGGGCCGGCGTCGGCCCAGCCCGCATCCGGCGCCGGGTCGAGCGGACCGTACAGGCTGTTGGCGTCAGGCATCCCCGTCTCCGTCGTCCTGTGCCGCCTGCGCGGGCGTCTCCTCGTCATCACCGGCGCGGGGGGGGGGGCCGCCGCCCGCGCCGGTGGTGACGATCGGCACCTTCCGGTCCGGCGTCATCCCGGCCCGCCGCTGGTATTCGCCGACCAGGTCCAGCAGCGCCGGCCCGGTGGGACGGCGGCCCGGCCGGACGTCACAGGTGCCCACCTTGCTCTCCTGGATGAGCACGTTCGGGTCCAGGGTGATGCCGAACAGGTCGTTGGCCGAGTCGCCGGTGACCAGTCCCTCCCGGCCGAAGTGGTACGGCAACCAGAGCTGGTGGATCACCCGGCCGTCCACTCGCAGCGGGGTGAGCCGGTCGGTGACCAGCACCTTCGCCTCGATCACCGCACGCCCGCTGATCAGGTGCGCCCAGCCCAGGTTCGCCAGCCCGACCTCGGCGGCCAGCTCCGGGGACACCTCCACAAACATCTCCGGCTGGAGTTCGGCGAGCGGGCGTACGGTGCGGCTCATCCCGCCCGCAGTGTGGTGCTCGGTGAGCCGGCTGACCGTGAAGACGTACGGGAAGACCTGGCTGTGCGGCTCCGGCGGGCTCGGGTTCATCCGGTTCACCGGGTGCACGTACACCTTGCGGGTCGGGTTGGCCTGCTGCCCGTACAGAGGGTTGCGCAGCGGGGACTCGGCCGGTTCGTAGTGGGTCGGCAGCGGACCGTCCAGCACCCCGCTCGGCGCGAACAGCCAGGCCTTGCCGTCGCCCTGCATGACGAACGGGTCGTCGCCGGCGAGGGCCTCCGGACCGGAGGCACCGTCCGGCGGCCGGTACGTCGGCGGCTTCGTCTTCTCGAAGTCCGGCACGTCGCGGCCGGTCCACTCGCCCTTCTCCGCGTCCCACCAGACGTACTTCTTCCGCTCGCTCCACGGCCGGCCCTGCGGATCGGCGGAGGCGCGGTTGTAGAGAATGCGGCGGTTCGCCGGCCACGCCCAACCCCACTCGGCGGCCACCCAGTCCTGCTCGTGCCGGGACTTGCGGCGGGCGGCCTGATTCACCCCGTCGGCGTAGACGCCCGAGTAGATCCAGCAGCCGATCGCGGTGGACCCGTCGTCCTTCGCCTCGGCGAACGCCGACAGCGGCCGGCCGGTGGCCACCTCGTAACCGTTGATCTCCTTGAGCACCGCCTCGGCGCTCGGCTCGGCGTGCGGACCGTGCGTCGGGTAGTCCCAGGCGAGGTCAAGCAGCGCCCGGTCGCGGGGCTTGGTGGAGCCGACCAGCCTCTCCCGCAGCACCCTCCCGAGGTGGTAGAAGAACCACAGCTCGGAGCGGCAGTCGGCCGGCGGTTCGAGGGCCTTCTCCCGCCACTGCAGCAGCCGCTGCGTCTGGGTGAAGGTGCCCTCCTTCTCCACGTGCGAGGCCGCCGGCAGGAAGAACACCTCGGTACGGCACTCCTCCGGCACGATCTCGCCGGTGGCCACCTCGGGGCTGTTGTTCCAGAACGTGGCGCTCTCGATCATGAACAGGTCGCGGACGACCAGCCAGTCGAGGTTCGCCAGGCCCAGCCGTTGGGCCCGGCCGTGCGCCGAGCCGACCGCCGGGTTCTGGCCGAGCAGGAAGTAGCCCTTCACCTTGCCGTCGATCATGTTCAGCACCGTCTGGTACGTGCCGTGGTCGCCGGTCATGCGGGGCAGGTACCCGTAGCAGAAGTCGTTCTCCGGGGTCGCCGCGTCACCCCAGTACGCCTTGAGCAGACTGGCCGCGAAGGCTCGCGAGTTACCCCAGAAGCCCTTCTGCCCGGGGTGGCGGATCCGGTCCACCCATTCTTCGAAGCTCGGGTGGATGGCGTGGTGCGGCATGGGCAGGTAGCCCGGCAGCAGGTTGAACAGCGTGGGGATGTCCGTGGAGCCCTGGATGCTGGCGTGCCCGCGCAGCGCCAGCACGCCGCCGCCCGGCCGGCCCACGTTGCCCAGCAGCAGCTGGATGATCGCCCCGGTGCGGATGTACTGCACGCCGACGCTGTGCTGGGTCCAGCCCACCGAGTACACCAGCGCGCCGGTCCGCTCCCGGCCGGAATTCTGAGTCCAGGCGCGGGCCAGCTCGAGGAACTCCTCCTGCGGGATGCCGCACACGCGCTCCACCATCTCGGGGGTGTAGCGGGAAAAGTGCCGCTTGAGGATCTGGTAGACGCACTGCGGATGCTGCAGCGTCTCGTCGCGCTGGACATCCGAAGGCAGCGGCATGCCGTGCGACTCGTGCCGGAGGCCGGCCGCGCTGTCGCGCTCCCGGCCGGTGCCCCGGATCCGCACGTCCTTCTCGTGTCCCTCGTACTGCCAGCTGGTCTCGTCGTACGAGCCGGTCTCCGGGTTGTAGCCCGAAAAGAGACCGTCCAGGTCCTCGGTGTCCGCGAACTGCTCGCTGACGATGGTGGCCGCGTTCGTGTACGCCAGCACGTACTCCCGGAAATCCAGCTCGTTCTCCAAGATGTACCGCACCACGCCGCCGAGCAGCGCGATGTCGGTGCCCGCCCGGATCGGCAGGTACGTGTCGGCGAGCGCGCTGGTCCGAGTGAACCGTGGGTCGACGTGAAAGACCTTGGCCCCGCGCCTCTTGGCCTCCATCACCCACTGGAAGCCCACCGGGTGGGCCTCGGCCATGTTGGAGCCCTGGATGACGATGACGTCAGCGTTGACCAGGTCCTGCTGGAAGACCGTTGCGCCGCCGCGACCGAAGCTGGTCCCCAGACCGGGGACGGTGGCGGAGTGTCAAATCCGGGCCTGGTTCTCGATCTGGAGTGCCCCCATCGCCGTGAACAGCTTCTTGATGAGGTAGTTCTCCTCGTTGTCGAGGGTGGCCCCGCCGAGGCTGGCGATGCCCAGAGTCCGATTCAGCGGCCGCCCCTCGTCGTCGACGTCCTCCCACGTCTCGTCGCGGGCGGCGAGGACCCGGTCGGCGATCATATCGAGCGCGACGTCGAGGTCCAGGTCCTCCCACTCCGTGCCGTACGGCCGGCGGTAGCGGACCTTGGTCTGCCGCAGCGGACTCGTGACCAGGCTCTTGCTGGCCGAACCCTTCGGGCAGAGCCGACCGCGGGAAATCGGGCTGTCCGGGTCACCCTCGATCTGGGTGACCTGGCCGTCCTTGACGAACACCCGCTGCCCGCAGCCCACGGCGCAGTACGGGCAGACCGAGCGGGCCATGCTGTCGGCCGTCTCGGTGCGGGCGGTCAGGGCCGCCGAACGGGCCGACTGGGCGGCGGCGCCCCGGCCGAGCGGGTCGGTGCCGGTGAGCTGCCGATAGACCGGCCACCCCTCGATGAAGGTCTTCAGACCCATCCCGGAACCCCCTCCCCCGCTGGCGGAAGCTGACCTTCTGAACACTAGGGCAGCCGCCGGGCTCCCGCGAGTCGAGTGTCGGAACAGGTTCCACGTTTGAATCGTCGGCGGCTGGCAAAAAGCCGCCCATGCCGGGGATCCGCGGATGACCCCGGTGCTGCTGGTGGTGGCGAAGGCGCCGGTCCGGCCTGACCAGGGGTACGCGGCCTGCCCGGGGCCGGCCCTGTTCCGGGCGGCGGCGCAGCGCACAAACAGCGGCGCCCCGGCTCGTGGCCGGGGCGCCGCTGGGCGTCGGTGTGCAGGTCGCCTCTCGGCGAGTGGCGCGACGCGGCTCCAGCCGGACGGTATTCCGCGAAGGCAAATTAGGTGAGGCCCGGGGACACTGGACACACCGACGCTCTCCACAACGGTACGGGCACTCTCGTTCTTCCGCCGCTCTCGGTGACGGCGGTCACCCGTTCCCGTGCGCTGGCCGGCACCCCGTGGTGGGGGTGCCGGCCAGCGTTGCGTGTGTGGGTCAGTTGTTCCAGTGCTGGGCGACCAGGTCGGCGGCCTGCTGCTCCCACTGGGCGTAGGCGTCCGGGTAGGCCGACACCTGCACGGTCTGCGCGGCCTGGGTCAGCGGCATGTCCTGCCAGCCGTCGACCTGCTTGAGGCCCTTCTCGAAGGCGAGGGTGGCGTACTCGGGGTCGGTGATCTGCTCCGGCGTACCCCAACCCGAACTCGGGCGCTGCTGGAACAGGCCCAGCGAGTCGTGGTCATTCTGGTCGCCGAGGTGGCCCAGGTTCTCCAGCTTCGACTCCTGCAGGCTGGTGGCGATCGAGATGACCGCGGCCCGCTCCGGCAGGCCCGCCTTCTTCGTCGCGGCGATGATCGCCTTGGCGTTACCGACCTGCTCGCCGTTCAGGGTGATCTTCGACTGGGCGCCCTGCACACCATGCGGGATCAGCTTGCCCGTGTCCGGCTTGTCCGCCTGCACCGCGACCGCGACCGGCTTGCCCTCCACAGGACGAGCCTCAGCGTGGGCGGCGATCGGACCGGCGAACACACCACCAGCGAAAGCCAGACCAGCAACACCAAGAACGCTCTTACGCAGCATCGTGTTCATGGGAAAGCTCCATTCGGGGGTTGGCACACCAACACCGATGGGGGGTCGGCGGGTGCGCAAGCACCGTCAGGCGCTCAAGCAAAAAAGGGGGAAAGTCTTGCGGGGGGATCCGACGCTCGCGGGGCTTGGCCGCTTCGCGGCGCCGGGACCATGTGTAACGACCGGCGGCCCACCACCATTCCCGGGGACCCGTCACCCCGTCGGGCGGGGCGGTCTTCCTCGGCCGTGCACCCGTGTTCAACGACCCCGCCCCGGCCACCATTCCGACCCCCGGATGCCCCCGGTCACACCCCCAAACCGGACACCACACCCCACCGACGACCACACCACCCAGCCGCCTGGCCCGTCAATGGAACGCCATGGACGTCTCCGGGACCCGGTGACCTCCATGGCGTTCCACCCACCGCACCCGAGCCCGCCCACAACCGGACAAAACACGCCCCCGCCCCGCCCTCCCCTGGCCAAGCCCTCGCCACCACGGCAGGCCGACCTTCATCCACTCGGCGTGTCGCAAGGGGCGGTAACCGGCGGCCGGGACAGCACGATCGGCCGCAGAACGAGTCACTCACCGAAACGCAGACCGGCCGGTCCCCGAACGGGGACCGGCCGGTCATGGCAGTACGACTTACCAGAGCTGCTGGACGATGTCCGCGGCCTGCTCCTCCCACTGCGCGTACGCGTACGGGAAGGCCGAGACCTGGACCGTCTGGGCCGCCGCGGTCAGCGGCAGTTCGTGCCACCCGCCCACATTCTTCAGGGCGTTGAAGAACGCCTTGCTGGCGTAGTCGGGGTCGGTGACCTGCTCGGGCGTGCCCCAACCGGACGACGGGCGCTGCTGGAACAGACCCTCCGAGTCGTGGTCGTTGCTCGCGCCGAGGTGGCCGAGGTTGTACAGCTTCGACTCCTGCAGCGAGGTGGCCACGCCGATCACGGCGCCCCGCTCACCCACGCCGGTCTCCTTGGCCGCCTTGACGATGGCCTTGGCGTTGGCGAGCTGCGCGTCGTCGAGCGGGACACGCGACTGCGCGCCCTCGACGCCGTGCGGCACGAGCTTGTCCCGGCTCGGCCGGTTGGCCTTGCTGTGGACCTTGTCGCTCGCGGTGGTCAGACCGGACTCGACGGTGGTGGTCTGCTTGCCGGTGTCCGGGTCGGTCTCCGTCTTCTTGCCCGTGGCCAGGTCGATCGCGGCGACGGCACCCGAGTGCGGACCGCTGGTGACCGGAGCCGCGATCGCGGTGGGGCCGAGGGCCAGCCCGCCCAGGGCGGCCACGCCCGCGACGGTCAGTGCGGCCTTGCGGTTCGGGGTCTGCGCGATGGCGGTCTTCGCAGCGGCGGTCTTCGCAACAGCGGTCTTCACGACGGCGGTCTTCGCGATGACCGGGAGCCATCGAGTGAAGGTCTGCTTCACGATGGATGCCCTTTCGATCGTTAGGACGCGCTCCGGGGTGAGCGCCCTCCGGGGGAACTACTGACCGGTACGGGTTTGCGTTCCGGCGGTACGGGGGACACAACCAGCTCCACGTGTCGGTCATTCCGGATATACCGGAGCAGCGGCAGGCTGCGGTCCAGGTCACGACGAAATTCGGACGGGACGGGCCGGGCAGGCGTGGAACGGCGGAACGGGACGCGACGGTCAGCGCGCTGCCGGGGTGCCGTACCAGACCAGGACGTGCCAGAGCTGCTTGAGATGCTGGAGCGTGACCGCAGCCGGCCCCCGGTCGGCCCAGCGATCCGGCTCGGTGACCACCGACGCGGCGGCCCGGCCGACCAACGCGGCGTCGACCGGCTCCCCCGGCCGGGCGAACTCGGCGTGCACCCGGGCCGCGAGGGGCGGGATCGCCGGGCCCCGGAAGTCGGGGTCGATCCCGTCGACGGGCAGCTCGAATCCGGCGTGCCAGGTCAGCGGGAAGCCGTGCCGGTCGGCGACGCGATGGAGGACACGTGCCACGTCCGTGCCCCGGAACGACGGGTCGGCCACGAGGGCCTCGACGTCCCGGGCGAGGCTCAGCTCGCCGTGGATCTGCGCCTCGATGTAGTCGTCGAGGGCGCGTCCGGCAGCGTACGAGGCGCGCTCCCGGCGCCGGAGCAGGGTCTGCAGCAGGGTGCCGGTGTCCAGGCCGTTCACCCCGAGGCTGACACCGGTGTCGGCAGTGGCGGTGAGCAGCGCCGCGAGCACCGGCTCGAAGACGTCGACCGTGCCGAACTCGGTGGGCTCGATGTGACTGTCCCCGAAGCACAGGGTGGCCCGGGCGAGAACCTCTGGACGCAGCCGCAGGTGGCAGGAGCCGAACCGGGGGCAGGCGCCGTCCGGGTGGTCCAGCAGGTTCAGGCCGCCGTACTTCGGACGCTCGGCCGGCAGCACGCCGGGGCGCTGGTACGCCCGACCGAACATCTTCTCCTCCCACCGGTCCCGGTCCCCGCCGGGAAAGGCGGTCAGGCCGCCGTTGGAGATACCGGTCTCGAACTGGCTGCGGTAGACGTCCTCCTGGTCCAGCGCCTCGGCGACGGTCCGGCCGTCGCGCAACAGTCGGTCCGGGTGGAAGTTGAGGGTCAGCCGCCCGTGCCGGGCGACCGCGGCGACCACCTCGTCCGACCGGTACCCGGCGCCCGAGCCGGCCAGGTGCTCGGCGATGACCGCGAGCGCGGCCCGCCGGTCGCGCAGCGCGACGTCACGGACGTACCGTACGGCGGCGGCCTGGGCGGGGGTCATGCTGGGGTCGGGCACGCGCCAGAGTATCGCCGGGCCGGATGGCGGGCTGCCACCCGGATTCGTCAGACGTCGGTGCCGAAACCGTCCAGGGCGGCCCGTTCGTCGGCGGAGCGAAGCTCCTGGAAGACGGTGAGGTGCAGGCCCGCCGGGCCGTCGAGGCGGGCGTTGAGCGACTGCCACGGGGTGACGGTGGGCGGGGCGACCTCGGTGGCGCCCGCCGCGACCAGACGCTCGGCCACCGCCCGGCTGTCGTCCACTTCGAACGCCACCCGCAGCCGGGGCGCGACCTGCCGGCCGACCTCCACCTCGTCGATCATGCGCTTCTGCGCCGGGTTTGCCAGCTCCAAGGTGGCCCGGCCGGCCTCCAGAATCACCACGCGGGCGTCGTCCCCACCGGAGTACGCTGCCTGCTCGGGCAGACCCAGGGCGTCGCGGAAGAAGGCGACCGCGGTGTCGTAGTCCTCGGCCTCCACCACCAGGCGCAGCTGCCGTACGGTCGGTGGGCGGTCGTTCCCCTGCTCGGTCACGGTTGCCGATCATAACCGGGCGCGAGGCCGCCCAGCCGGGCCAGGAAGCGCGCGTTGTCCGGGGTGGCCGCGAGCTGGCGCAGCAACTGGTCCAGGGCCGCCTGCCGGTCCACCTGGGACAGCGCGGAACGCAGGGCCCGCAGGCGCTGCCGCTCCACGGCGGTGAACAGCAGCTCCTCCCGGCGGGTGCCCGAGGCCCGCAGGTCGACCGCCGGAAAGGCACGCCGGTCGGCCAGCGACCGGTCCAGCTTCAACTCGGCGTTCCCGGTGCTCTTGAACTCCTCGTGGATCAGGGTGTCGGCGGCGGAACCGGTCTCGACCAGCGCTGAGGCGAGAATGGTCAGCGAGCCGCCCTCCTCGATCGCGCGGGCCGCGGCGAGCAGCTGCTTCGGCGGGTTGAGCGCGGCCACGTCCACGCCGCCGGAGAGCGTACGGCCGGCCGAGCGGACGGAGAGGTTGTAGGCACGGCCCAGCCGGGTCAATGAGTCGAGCAGCACGACCACGTCGTGGCCCAGCTCGACCAGGCGCTTCGCCCGCTCGATCGCCAGCTCCGCCACCGTGGTGTGGTCCTGCGGCGG
>NZ_JBVJJA010000019.1:0-129452 GCF_055586005.1 Micromonospora sp. NPDC051924 | reverse complement strand
GACCCCCCATCCCCCCCCATCCATCGCCCCCACCCTGGCTTCCCGCCAAGCCCCAACTGCCCTACTGGCCCGTCCGTCTCCGAGGAGCTAAAAAGGGGGGTGGGGGGGGGGGGCGCCCTTCCCCCCCCCCCCCACCGCTTGGCCGCACAGTTGGAGCCCCCTCTTGAACTTCGATGAGCTCTTCGGGAACTTCCCGGCGCTGACCATCACCGGGCTGGAACAGGGCGCGATCTACGCGCTCGTCGCGCTCGGCTACACCCTGGTGTACGGCGTTCTGCGCCTGATCAACTTCGCCCACTCCGAGGTCTTCATGGTCGGTACCTTCACCGCCCTGTGGACCTGGGAGGCGCTGGGCTACGACCAGAACAGCCCCGCCCCCGCCTTCGGCCCGCTGGTCGTGGCGATCCTCGCCGGCCTCGCGGTCGCGATGGTCGCGTCGGCGTCCACCGCGGTCGTCGTCGAACTGGTCGCCTACCGGCCGCTGCGTCGCCGCAACGCCCCGCCGCTGGCCTTCCTCATCACCGCGATCGGCGCGTCGTTCGTGCTCTCCGAGTCGTTCGGCATCGGCACCGAGCGGGCCCCGTACGGCATGCCGGACCTGATCCCGCAGAAGACGGTCTTCACCCTCTTCGGGGCCGAGGTCACCAACCTCCAGTTGCTGATCCTCGGCGTCACGCTGATCATGATGATCGGGCTCGACCAGTTCGTGAACCGCAGCCGGCTCGGTCGCGGTATCCGCGCCGTGGCCCAGGACCCGGACACCGCCGCGCTGATGGGCGTGAACAAGAACCGGGTGATCCTGCTGGTGTTCGTGCTCGGCGGCCTGATGGCCGGCGTGGCCGCGCTGCTGTGGGACGTCCGGTACGGGTTCACCAAGTTCAACGTCGGCTTCCTGATCGGGCTCAAGGCCTTCTCGGCCGCGGTGCTCGGCGGCATCGGCAACCTGCGCGGCGCGCTGCTCGGTGGTCTGCTCCTCGGGGTGGTGGAGAACTACGCCGCCGGCCTGTTCGGTGGAGACTGGAAGGACTTCACCGGTTTCGTGCTGTTGATCGTGCTGCTGATGTTCCGGCCCACCGGCCTGCTCGGCGAATCTCTCGGGAGGGCGCGCGCATGACCGCCACCTCGGAAAAGACCGGACGCATGGCGGCGTTCCGTACCCGCTGGGACGCGATGCCGAAGCAGGTCCGCTGGGCCGGCCTCGCCGCGCTCGTGGTCTTCCTCTACATCCTGCCCAACAAGTGGTTCTACGAGTACCTCGGCTTCCCGATCGGCAGCGACTACTTCGCCTTCTACACCACCCGCTCGGACTTCGCGACGGTGCTCTTCGACACCTCGGTCTTCGTCCTGCTGGCGGTGGGGCTGAACGTCGTGGTCGGCTTCGCCGGCCTGCTCGACCTGGGCTACTTCGGCTTCTACGCGGTCGGCGCGTACACGGTGGCGCTGCTGACCTCACCGGAGAGCCGGTTCGGCACGAACTGGCCGTGGCTGGCGGCGGTGCCGGTGGCGATCGTGGTGGCCATGGTCTCCGGGGTGATCCTCGGTGGCCCGACGCTGCGGCTGCGCGGCGACTACCTGGCGATCGTGACCCTCGGCTTCGCCGAGATGATCCGCCTCTACGCGGCCCGCAACGAGGGCATCGCGCAGGGCCAGCGGGGCATCCCGCAGATCCCGCACCCGCCGGGCAGCGGCGCGGACGGCAAGCCGCTGTTCGGCGTGGAGAGCTCGAAGCCCTACTACTGGCTGATCCTCACGGTGATCATCGTGATCATCTTCGCGATGCGGAACCTGGTCAACAGCCGGGTCGGCCGGGCCTGGGTGGCGATCCGCGAGGACGAGGACGCCGCCGAGATCATGGGCGTGCCGACGTTCAAGTACAAGCTGTGGGCGTTCGCGATCGGCGCGGCGGTCGGCGGTCTGACCGGTGCGATATTCGCCGGCAAGCAGACGTTCATCAACTCGGACAGCTTCCTGCTGGAGAACTCGATCCTGGTGCTCGCCGCGGTCATCCTCGGCGGCGCGGGCAACATCAAGGGCGCGATCGCCGGCGGTGCGATCACCTGGTACCTGCCGGAGTGGCTGCGCGGCGTGGGCGACCTGATCGGTGTCGAGTTCGACGCGGCGGAGTACCGGATCCTCGTCTTCGGCCTGGTGGTCATCGTCATGATGATCTTCCGGCCGCAGGGTCTGGTGCCCAGCCGGCGCCGGGCGGCGGAGTTCGCCGACCGGCGCAAGGAAGCGGTCCCCCAGGAGACGGTGCCCAATGAGTGAGCCGCAGATGCACAGCGAGCGGGACGAGACCAGCGAGCGGGACATCGCCGACGACGGTCGCAGCACCGTCGGCACCCCGCCGGAGTCCGGCGCGGACACGCCGGTGGAGCCCACCCCCGGGGAGACCGCCCCGGCCGGGCGGGAGCCGCTGCTGGAGGTCGACCACGTCACCCTCCGCTTCGGCGGTGTGGTCGCCCTGAACGATGTCGCGTTCACCCTCTACAAGGGGGAGATCCTCGGCCTGATCGGCCCGAACGGCGCCGGCAAGACGACCTGCTTCAACGCGATGACGGGCGTCTACCGGCCGACCGAGGGTGAGATCCGGTTCAAGGGGCAGCGGACCAACGGCAGGCGCCGGTCCTGGATCACCAAGGCCGGCATCGCCCGGACCTTCCAGAACATCCGGCTCTTCCCCGAGATGACCGCGCTGGAGAACGTGATGGTGGGCGCGGACGCCCACCACAAGACCAGCGTGATCTCCGCGATGCTGCGGCTGCCGCGGCACTGGCGGGAGGAGCGGCACGGCCGCGACAAGGCGTACGAGCTGCTGCGCTTCGTCGGCATCGAGCGCCGCGCCGGGGACCTGGCCCGCAATCTCTCGTACGGCGAGCAGCGCCGGCTGGAGATCGCCCGGGCCCTGGCCACCGACCCCACCCTGCTCTGCCTGGACGAGCCGGCCGCCGGCTTCACCCCGGCGGAGAAGGAGGAACTGCTCGGCCTGATCCGCAAGATCCGGGACAACGGGACTACCGTGCTGCTCATCGAGCACGACATGCGGCTGGTCATGGGGGTCACCGACCGGATCGTCGTGCTGGAGTTCGGCAAGAAGATCGCCGAGGGCCTCCCGGCCGAGGTCCGGGAGAACCCGAAGGTGATCGCCGCGTACCTGGGGGTGCCGACCGATGCTGCTTGAGATCAAGGACCTGACCCTGCTGTACGGGCGGATCCAGGCGCTGCACGGGATCAGCCTGACGGTGAACGAGGGCGAGGTGGTGGCGCTGATCGGCGCGAACGGCGCCGGCAAGACCACCACCATGCGGGCCATCTCCGGGTTGCGCCCGGTGGCGTCCGGCTCGATCGTCTTCGACGGCACCGACGTCACCCGGATGCGGGCCGACCTGCGGGTGGCCCGGGGCATCGGGCAGGCGCCCGAGGGCCGGGGCGTCTTCCCCGGCATGAGCGTGCTGGAGAACCTGGAGATGGGGGCGTACACCCGCCGGGACCGGTCGGGCGTCGCCGAGGACATGAAGATGGTCATGGACCTCTTCCCCCGGCTCGCCGAGCGGCGCAAGCAGGCCGGTGGCACGCTCTCCGGCGGTGAGCAGCAGATGCTGGCGGTGGGCCGGGCGCTGATGGCCCGCCCGCGGCTGCTGCTGCTCGACGAGCCCTCGATGGGGCTCGCGCCGATGCTGATCCAGCAGATCTTCGAGATCATCACCCGGATCAACGAGCAGGGCACCACGATCCTGCTGGTGGAGCAGAACGCCCAGCAGGCGCTCTCCCGCGCCCACCGGGGCTACGTGCTGGAGACCGGCCGGATCGTCAAGGAGGGTACCGGCCGGGACCTGCTGCACGACCCGGCGGTCAAGGAGGCGTACCTCGGCGTCGCCTGACGCGTACCCCGGCGGCCGGTCGTCCCTCGCGGGCGGCCGGCCGTCGGCGTTGCGGTGCCGCCATCCCCGGGTTGTCGGGCCCACGGACTAGAGTCGCTGCCGTGACAGCTACGACCCCGCGCCTGCTCCTCGTCGACGGACACTCCCTGGCATACCGGGCGTTCTTCGCCCTGCCGGTGGAGAACTTCTCCACCACCACGGGGCAGCCCACCAACGCGGTCTACGGCTTCACCTCGATGCTGATCAACGTGCTCCGCGACGAGCAGCCCACCCACCTCGTGGTCGCCTTCGACGTCTCCCGGCGCTCCTTCCGCACCGAGAAGTACGCCGAGTACAAGGCCGGCCGCAGCGAGACCCCCACCGATTTCAAGGGCCAGGTCAGCCTGGTCAAGGAGGTCCTGGCCGCGCTGCGCGTCCCGGTGGTGGAGAAGGAGGGGTACGAGGCGGACGACGTCATCGCCACCCTCGCCTGCCAGGCCCGCGACCAGGGCATGGAGGTGTTGATCACCACCGGCGACCGGGACGCGTTCCAGCTGGTCGGCGACCGGGTCACCGTGCTCTACCCCCGCAAGGGCGTCTCCGACCTGGCCCGGATGGACCCGGCCGCGATCGAGGCGAAGTACGGGGTCGGCCCGGACCGCTACCGTGACCTGGCCGCGCTGGTCGGCGAGACCAGCGACAACCTGCCCGGCATCCCGGGCGTCGGCCCGAAGACCGCGGCCAAGTGGATCAACATGTACGGCGGGGTGGACGGCGTCATCGCCCGCGCCGACGAGATCAAGGGCAAGGCCGGCGACAGCCTGCGCGAGCGGCTCGCCGACGTGATCCGCAACTACGAGATCAACTGCCTGGTCGCCGACCTGGAGCTGCCGCTGCGCCCCGAGGACAGCCGCTGGCAGGGCTGGGACCGGGAGGCCGTGCACCAGGTCTTCGACACCCTCCAGTTCCGCATCCTGCGCGACCGGCTCTACCAGTACCTGGAGGCGGTCGAGCCGGAGGCGGAGGCCGGTTTCGAGCTGGCCGGCGTGGTGCTCACCGAGCCCGGCGCGCTGGCCGGCTGGCTGGAGACGCACGCCCCGGCCGGCACCCCGGTCGGCGTGGCGGTCAAGCTCGACACCGGCCCGAACCGGCGGCACACCGCCGCGGTGACCGGGCTGGCGCTGGCCACCGCCGGCGGCGCGGCCGCCTGGGTCGACCCGGCGACGCTGGACCCGAAGGACGAGGGCGCCCTCGCCGGCTGGCTGGCCGACGAGACCCGCCCCAAGGTGCTGCACGACAGCAAGCCGGCGGTGCTGGCCTTCGCCGCGCACGGCTGGGACCTGCAGGGCATCGCCCGCGACACCCAGATCGCCGCCTACCTGGCCCGCCCCGACCAGCGCTCGTACGACCTGACCGACCTGGCGCTGCGCTACCTGCACCGGGAGCTGCGGGTGGACGCGCCGGAGACCGGCCAGCTCACCCTCGACGGGCTGGGCGACGACGGCGAGGCCGAGCAGAACCTGATGCTGCACGCCCGGGCCACCCTCGACCTGGCCGACGCGATCGACGCCGAGCTGTCCCGGGACGGCGAGCAGTCCGCCCGGCTGATGGCCGGCGTGGAGCTGCCGCTGATGCGGGTGCTCGCCGCCATGGAGCGCACCGGCATCGCCGCCGACACCCACTACCTGTCGGAGCTGGAGGCGCACTTCGCGGCCGAGGTGAAGGCCGCCGCGCAGGGCGCGTACGCGGTGATCGGCCGGGAGTTCAACCTCGGCTCGCCCAAGCAGCTCCAGGAGATCCTCTTCGGCGAGCTGGCCCTGCCCAAGACCAAGAAGATCAAGACCGGCTACACCACCGACGCCGACGCCCTCCAGTGGCTCTACGCGCAGACCGAGCACCCGCTGCTGCACCACCTGCTGCGGCACCGCGACGTGGCCAAGCTCAAGTCGACGGTCGACGGGCTGCTCAAGTCGGTCTCCGACGACGGCCGGATCCACACCACGTTCAACCAGACCGTGGCGGCCACCGGCCGACTCTCCTCGACCGAGCCCAACCTGCAGAACATCCCCATCCGCACCGAGGAGGGGCGGCGCATCCGGCGCGCCTTCGTCGTCGGCGAGGGCTACGAGTGCCTGCTCACCGCCGACTACAGCCAGATCGAGATGCGGATCATGGCGCACCTGTCGTCGGACGACGCGCTCATCGAGGCGTTCAACTCCGGGCACGACTTCCACGCCGCCACCGCCTCGTCGGTCTTCGGCGTCCCGGTCGACCAGGTCACCCCGGACCAGCGCCGCAAGATCAAGGCGATGAACTACGGCCTGGCGTACGGGCTGAGCGCGTTCGGCCTCTCCCAGCAGCTCGGGATCAGCACCGAGGAGGCGCGCGGGCTGATGGAGGACTACTTCACCGGCTTCGGCGGGGTCCGCGACTACCTGCAGGAGGTGGTGGCCCGCGCCCGGCAGGACGGCTACACGTCCACCATCCTCGGCCGCCGGCGATACCTGCCCGACCTGGTCAGCGACAACCGGCAGCGCCGGGAGATCGCCGAGCGGATGGCGCTCAACGCCCCGATCCAGGGGTCGGCGGCCGACATTATCAAGGTCGCCATGCTGCACGTCGACACCGCGCTGCGCGAGGCCGGGCTGCGCTCCCGGATGCTGCTGCAGGTGCACGACGAGCTGGTTTTCGAGGTCGCTTCGGGCGAGCGGGAGGCGTTGGAGGCCCTGGTCCGCGCCCGGATGGGGGAGGCGTACCCGCTGTCGGTGCCGCTGGAGGTCTCCGTCGGCGAGGGCCGCGACTGGAACAGCGCCGACCACTGAGCGACGGCGGCCGTCCCGGCCGCCGTTTCGCCGAGGTGGTGGCATCCCGGGGCGGGGATACCGCGACAGCGCCGACCTGCCGGCGCGCCCGCTCCGGCGACCACACCCGGCTCGCGGCCCGGGTCACCGTCCCGGTCCGCGGCGCGCCTTCGGCGGGGCGCCGTGCCGTTCCAGGGCCTTGCGGGACGGGCCGCCCGGCGGCGGCAGCGGCGCCTTGACCGGGTCGTGGCCCCAGTTCATCAGGGAGTACCGCCAGCGGGTCCGGCGGACGTCGCCGCTGGGTCGCTGCGCCATGTGCCGTCGCACGTATCCGACGACCTTGCGCATGTGCTTGTAGTCGGCCGCGGACAGCTCGTCGCGCTTGCGGCGCAGCAGCTCGATGATCTTCCGGCCGGACTCGTGGCCGACCGTCTCGCCACCCTTGGTGCCCTGCTTGCGCCAGCCGACGTGCTTGGACTCGTCGGTCTCCAGCCACGACCGCAGCTCGCCCGGCTTCATGTTCACCGCCTCGGTGAACTCGCGGTAGGTCTGCTCCGAATCCTCACCTCGGCTCATGACGCAGCACTTCCGGTCGGTGGGCGACGTCCCGGCCCGAGTCGTCGTTGCGGATCCGGTACTGCGGCTCCTCCATTGACGCGTTCACGGCGTGCCCGCGCACGTGCGTCCGTTCGGTCAGCTTCTCCTTGACGACCCCGTACGCCCGGCCGCTGTGGCTGGCCCAGGAGACGTGGTCGCCGGTGCGGAACTCCTTCTCGGCCATGCCGTCCGGGTACCCGGGCCCGCCGGGCGGAAACGGCGCGGCCCGGCTACGGGGTGGTGTCGCGAGGTGTGTCATTCCGCCGGCTTCTCCGCGACGAAGATGGCGGTGCCGGCGAAGAGCCGGCCGCGCAGCGGGCTCCACTGCCCCCAGATCCCCTCGTGCCCCGCCGGCCACTCCGGCTCCACCAGGTCCAGCAGCCGGAATCCGGCGCCCACCAGCTCCCGGATCCGATCGCCGAGGGTGCGGTGCTGCTCGACGTAGGTGGCCACCCCGTGCTCGTCCTGCTCCACGTACGGGGAGCGGTCGAAGTACGAGTGCACGGCGGTCAGCCCGCCCTCGCCGGGGTCGTCCAGGAAGATCCACCGCATCGGGTGGGTGACCGAGAAGACCCAGCGACCGCCGGGGCGCAGCACCCGGGCCACCTCTCGCATCGCGCCCGCCGAGTCGTCCACGAACGGGATGGCGCCGAAGGCGGTGCAGACGGTGTCGAACGCCGCGTCGGCGAAGGGCAGGGCGAGCGCGTCGGCCTGCACCAGCGGCACGCGTACGCCGGTCCGCCCGGCCGCCTGCGCCGCGTGCCGCAGCATGCCGGCGGAGAGGTCCAGAGCGACCGGGTGGGCGCCCCGGGTGGCCAGCCACCGGGCTGCGGACGCGGCGCCGCAGCCCAGTTCGAGGATCCGGCGGCCGGCGACGTCGCCGAGCAGCCCGGCGTCGGCCTCGCGCAGCCCCTCGGGGCACCAGACGAAGTCCGCGTCGCCCAGGAACGCGCCGTGCTCGGCCTGGTAGTCGTCCGCGTCGGCGTCCCACCAGCCGCGGTTGGCCCGGCGGATCTCGGTGGCGCCGACCCGGCGCCGGGTCACCCTCTCGTCGTCCATCCGCTCACGCTAGGGCCACGGCCGGCGCGGCCCGACGTCGGCCCGGCGGACGCATGTGGGTGGAGTGACCAATGTGACGGACGAGACAGGCGTGGCCCCTTACCGCGCAAAATCTCCGCTTTCGCAACTGGCGAGCCGGCGGAGACCCGGGAGGGCTTGCACGCTGTGGTAATGCAGCGGGTAGGCTAGACGATGCGCTCGCGGATCGTGTGCCTCGGCAGGGAGCAGGTGCGCGGTCACCGGAGCCACCAATGATCTTCTCACGGGCGATCGTTCGGTGTGCCCGGCGACGGATCCGCTGGCGCGGACTGAGTCACCGCGACGCCCACGCCTGCTGTGACAACCACATCCGACCGGAGCAACCGCCCACATGACGAGCAGCATCGAGGCCACCTCGAGCGCCAACAAGGTCACCGTCGACGACCTCGGCTCCGAGGAAGCTTTCCTCGCCGCGATCGACGAGACCATCAAGTACTTCAACGACGGCGACATTGTCGAAGGCACCGTCGTCAAGGTCGACCGGGACGAGGTCCTGCTCGACATCGGCTACAAGACCGAGGGCGTGATCCCCTCTCGCGAGCTGTCGATCAAGCACGACGTGGACCCCGCCGAGGTCGTCTCGGTCGGTGACCACATCGAGGCCCTCGTCCTCCAGAAGGAGGACAAGGAGGGTCGCCTGATCCTCTCCAAGAAGCGGGCGCAGTACGAGCGGGCCTGGGGCACGATCGAGAAGATCAAGGACGAGGACGGCGTCGTCCGCGGCTCGGTCATCGAGGTCGTCAAGGGTGGTCTCATCCTCGACATCGGCCTGCGCGGCTTCCTGCCCGCCTCGCTCGTCGAGATGCGGCGGGTGCGCGACCTGCAGCCGTACGTCGGGCGCGAGCTCGAAGCCAAGATCATCGAGCTGGACAAGAACCGCAACAACGTGGTCCTGTCCCGCCGGGCGTGGCTGGAGCAGACGCAGTCCGAGGTGCGCACCGAGTTCCTCAACAAGCTGCAGAAGGGCCAGGTCCGTAAGGGCGTTGTCTCTTCGATCGTCAACTTCGGCGCGTTCGTCGACCTGGGCGGCGTGGACGGCCTGGTGCACGTCTCCGAGCTGTCCTGGAAGCACATCGACCACCCGTCCGAGGTCGTCGAGGTGGGCCAGGAGGTCGAGGTCGAGGTCCTGGACGTCGACCTGGACCGCGAGCGGGTCTCGCTGTCGCTGAAGGCGACCCAGGAGGACCCGTGGCGTCAGTTCGCCCGCACCCACGCGATCCAGCAGATCGTGCCGGGTAAGGTCACCAAGCTCGTGCCGTTCGGCGCCTTCGTCCGGGTGGACGACGGCATCGAGGGTCTGGTCCACATCTCCGAGCTGGCCGAGCGCCACGTGGAGATCCCGGAGCAGGTTGTCCAGGTCGGCTCCGAGGTCATGGTCAAGGTCATCGACATCGACCTCGAGCGTCGTCGGATCTCGCTGTCGCTCAAGCAGGCCAACGAGGGCTTCGTCGAGGGCGAGGAGCACTTCGACCCGACCCTCTACGGCATGGCCGCGACCTACGACGACCAGGGCAACTACATCTACCCGGAGGGCTTCGACCCGGAGACGGGCGAGTGGCTCGAGGGCTACGACAAGCAGCGGGAGACCTGGGAGAACCAGTACGCCGAGGCTCGTCAGCGCTGGGAGGCCCACACCAAGCAGGTGCAGTCCTCCCGGGCCGCCGACGCCGAGGCCGCTGCCAACCCGGCTCCGGCGGTGTCCGGCACCACCACCTCGACCACGGCTCCGAGCCGTCAGGCCGAGGAGCCGGCCGGCACCCTGGCCACCGACGAGGCGCTCGCCGCGCTGCGGGAGAAGCTCGCCGGCGGCAAGTGACCCCGTGACGACTTCCGCTCGGCGCGTCTGACGCCACAGCGGAGCCGTCGCCGACCACGAGGGCCCCGCCCCCGCGATCCGGTTCCACCGGGCCGCCGGGGGCGGGGCCCTCGCGTGTCCGGGGCCCGGCGTCGGACCGTCGCGCCGTCGCGCCGACGCGGACCGGTGCCCGGTTTGGCGGGCGACGCGCCGATCGGGTTGACTGGTCGCGTGCTGAAGGTGGGTTTGACCGGGGGGATCGGGTCGGGCAAGAGCGCGGTGGCGAACCGGCTCTCCGCACTCGGTGCCGTGCTCATCGACTCCGACCGGATCGCCCGCGAGGTGGTCGCCCCGGGCAGCGAGGGGCTGGCCGAGATCGTCGACGCCTTCTCCGACCGGGTGCTCGACCCGCACGGGGCGCTGGACCGGGCGGCGCTGGGCGCGCTGGTCTTCGGCGACGAGGCCGCCCGCCGCCGGCTGGAGGCGATCACCCACCCTCGGGTCCGTGCCCGTTCCGCCGAGCTGGCCGCCGCGGCGCGCCCGGACGCGGTGGTGGTGAACGACGTGCCGCTGCTGGTGGAGGTGGGGCTCGCGGCCACGTACCACCTGGTGGTCGTGGTGCAGACGGCGGTGGCCACCCGGCTGGCGCGGCTGACCCGGGACCGGGGCATGGACCGCGCGGAGGCCGAGCGACGGATCGCCGCGCAGGCCGACGACGCCCGCCGGGAGGCGGCGGCGGACGTGCTGCTGATCAACGACGGCACGCTCGACGAGCTGCACGCGGCGGTGGACGGGCTCTGGCACGACCGCCTGCTGCCCTACGAGCGCAACGTCCGCGAGCGCCACGCGGTCCGGCCCGAGCGGCTGGTGCTCACCGAGCCCGACCCGACCTGGCCCCAGCAGTACGCCCGGCTGGCCGCCCGGATCCGGCACGCGGCCGGCGCGGACGTGCGGGTCGACCATATCGGCTCCACCGCGGTGCCCGGGCTGGCCGTGAAGGACGTCATCGACATCCAGCTCACCGTGTCGTCGATGGCGGAGGCCGACGGGCCGCTGGCCGAGCGGCTCGCCGACGCCGGCTTCCCCCGGCGGCCCGGCGACTGGTGGGACAACCCGCGCCCGGCCGGGAGCGCCTGCTGGGAGAAGCGGCTGCACGGCAGCGCCGACCCGGCCCGTCCGGTGAACCTGCACCTGCGCGTCGCCGGCTCGCCCGGCTGGCGGTACGCGTTGCTGATGCGCGACCACCTTCGCGCCGACCCCGCCCAGCGGGCCGCCTTTCTGCAGGTCAAACGCGAGCTGGTCGCCGCCGCGCCGGACAGCGCCACGTACGGGACGTTGAAGGACCCCTGGTTCGACGAGGAACACCTGCGCGCCGAGGAGTGGGCCGCGCAGACCGGCTGGCGGCCCTGACCCCGCCTCAACGGCGTCCCGGCTTCGCCGCGGCCGGCCCACCCGCGCCGGGCAGCGCCGGCATCCGGCCGGGGCTGAGGTCGAGCTGCGCCCAGACGCCCCGCCCGGTCCGCAGCTCGAGCCGGCGCAGCAGCCCGTCCCGGTCGACCCAGTAGCGCAGCGCCGTGCCGCCGGTGCGTACCTCGATGACGTCCACGGTGCGGCCGGCCGCTCGGTCGCCCCGCAGCCGGACCGCCGACCGCGCCGGGGCGGGGGTGGCGCCGGCGCGCAGCGCGGCGGCCAGCAGCCGCTCCAGGTCGTCCCCGGGTGGTCGGGCAGCCGGCCAGGTGAGCCCGGCCGGCAAGGGCAGCGGCGGCAACGCCGGTGACTCGGCCGCCGGGCCGGCCGGGACCTCCACCCGGGCCACCCGCCCGGCCCGCCACCGCAGCAGGGTGCGGCGTCCGGGGGTGTCGGCCTCGCCCACCGCCAGGTACGCGGCGGACTGGGTCCAGCTCAGCCAGCCGGCGGCGCGCAGGTTGGCGGTCGGGTCGAGCGGGGCGGTCAGGGTCACCGTGGCGCCCCGGAGCGCCCGCAGCCGGGCGGGGAGCCGGGCCAGCCGGCCGGCCTCGCCGTCGGTGAGGGCGCGCGGCAGCCCGGGGCGGCCGCCCAGCGCCGCCACCGGGTGGAGCGTGGGCCGGTCGCTGCGGGCCAGCTCCACGGTGACCGGCCGGCCGTCGGGCAGCCGGCCCTCGAGCCGGTGCAGCCGGGCGTCGCCGTCGAGCCAGAGGCGGACGCGGCCGGGAGCGGGCTCCGGGTCCGCCGGGAAGGGGGTCTCGAGGATGTCGACCGGGATGCCGTCCATGGTGTCCCGGCCCCGCCAGCGCGCTCCGACGGACACCAGGTCGGTCCGGTCCGCGCGGAGGCCGAGCAGCAGGTCGCGGACGGCGGCCACCCCGCCCGTCGGGAGTGGTTCCCGCAGCCGCCAGCGATCGGCCGGGGGCACCAGCGGGGGCGGGGCGGGGCTGGGCGTCGCGGCGGGGGCGGGCCGGACCAGCACCGTCGACGCGGTCGCCTGGACCAGGCCGCGCTCGGCGCCCGCTCCCGGGCCGCCGACGTCCAGGTAGACCAGCGCTCGGGCCCAGTCCACCCAGCCGACCAGCTCGCTGCGGGCCGCGCCGGTGCCGACCGAGACGCGGACGCCCGTGCGGACGTCCCGCTGGTTGGTGACCCGCATGGCCGACAGCCGCTCGATCTCCCCCCCGGTCAGCCGGCGGGCCGGATCGGCCGGCTCGGGTGACCAGTGTGGCAGCCCGGCGACCAGCGCGGCCGCCGAGGCGGCCGCGGTCACGCCGAGCGCGACGAGGACGGCGCGTCGCCGGGTCGACCGCTCCGGCGGGTCGCCGGCACCGTCCAGGCCCGGTTCCTCGGGGTGGGTGGCGCCGCCGCCCGCCTCGCCCGCGGTCGCGGCCGGATCGGCGGGACGCCGGCGCGGACCGCCCGGGGCGTCGGTGGCGGGGCGGGCGCGCCGGTGACCCCGGCCCACCTCGCGCGGCACGATCTCCGCGGTCACCTCGGGATCAGGACCGGGATCGCGCCCGGTGGCCCGGCGGAGCAGCCCGGCGAGGCGGTGGCTGGCGGTCGGGTTCCGCCCCGGCTCGGCTGCGGCGACCCGGCCCGCGGCGCGGCGGCGGCCGGTGGCGGTGCCCGGCGTCGGGGGTGCTCCGGTGGCGCGGCGGCGGCCGGTGGCGGTGCCCGGCGTCGGGGGTGCTCCGGTGGCGCGGCGGCGGGCGGAGGTCGGGCGTTCCGGGGCGGCCGAGGAGCCTTCGACCTGGCGTCTGCGGGGGCCGGAGGCATCCCCGCCGGGCGGGGCGGGCAGGTCGGCCGGCTCGGCGGCGGTCCGGTCGGTCGGGGGCGGAGTGGCGTCGCGTGCCGGGAGGTGCCGGCGTCCGGGGGAGGTCTCCACGAGTGGAGAACGCGGCGGCCGGGATCCGGTGACGAGCAGGGGCGCTCGCGGCGGCCGGTCTGCGCCTCCAGCGCGACCACCTCGGGTGCGCACGCCGGTCGTCCCGGGTGCTGCGACCCCCGGTGCCGGGGGCGGCCTGGCCCCGAAGGGCGGCCACCGGCCCGGTCGGCCGCCGCGAGCGGCCTACGGTACGAGGGTAGCCGGGTGAGATGTGGCCCACAATGGGAATATCGAAGCCGATCACGGACCCTCCGTGGTCGGCCGGGAACTGTCGGACCCTCGGCGTACCGTTGAGGTCATGGCGCTCGACATTCCCCGGCTCGACGGCCGCTTCCAGGTCGTCAGCGAGTTCCAGCCGGCCGGCGACCAGCCGGCGGCCATCGACGAGCTGGAGCGGCGCGTGCGGCGCGGCGACCGCAACACGGTGCTGCTCGGCGCGACCGGCACCGGCAAGAGCGCCACCACGGCGTGGCTGGTCGAGCGGGTGCAACGCCCCACCCTGGTGCTCGCGCCGAACAAGACGCTCTGTGCCCAGCTGGCCAAGGAGTTCCGGGAGCTGCTCCCGCACAACGCGGTGGAGTACTTCGTCTCCTACTACGACTACTACCAGCCCGAGGCGTACATCCCGCAGACCGACACCTACATCGAGAAGGACTCCTCGATCAACGAGGAGGTCGAGCGGCTGCGCCACGCGGCGACCATGTCGCTGCTCACCCGCCGCGACGTGATCGTGGTGGCGACCGTCTCGGCCATCTACGGCCTGGGCACGCCGGAGGAATACCTGGACCGCGCGGCCCGGGTCGCGGTCGGCCAGGAGCTCGACCGCGACCAGCTGCTGCGCCGCCTGGTCGACATCCAGTACGCCCGCAACGACATGTCGTTCCAGCGCGGCACCTTCCGGGTCCGCGGCGACACGCTGGAGATCATCCCGGCGTACGAGGAGCTGGCCGTCCGGATCGAGCTGTTCGGGGACGAGGTGGAGAAGCTCTACTACCTCAACCCGCTGACCGGGGACGTGGTCCGCGAGGTCGACCACCTGCTGATCTTCCCGGCCACCCACTACGCGGCCGGCCCCGAGCGGATGGAGCGGGCGATCCGCGACATCGAGACCGAGCTGGGCGAGCGGCTCGCCGAGCTGGAGCGGCAGGGCAAGCTCCTGGAGGCGCAGCGGCTGCGGATGCGCACCACGTACGACATCGAGATGATGCGGCAGGTGGGCTTCTGCTCCGGCATCGAGAACTACTCGATGCACATCGACGGGCGCAAGCCGGGCGATCCGCCGCATTGCCTGCTCGACTACTTCCCCGACGACTTTCTCACCGTCATCGACGAGTCACACCAGACGGTCTCCCAGATCGGCGGCATGTACGAGGGCGACGCGTCCCGCAAGCGGATGCTGATCGACCACGGTTTCCGGTTGCCCAGCGCGGCCGACAACCGGCCGCT
This sequence comes from Micromonospora sp. NPDC051924, assembly GCF_055586005.1. NCBI lineage: Bacteria > Bacillati > Actinomycetota > Actinomycetes > Micromonosporales > Micromonosporaceae > Micromonospora > Micromonospora sp. NPDC051924. The sequence goes on along the minus strand of NZ_JBVJJA010000019.1, from coordinate 114,503 downwards.
GCGCTTCGACGAGTTCCTCGACCGGGTCGGCCAGATGGTCTTCCTCTCCGCCACCCCCGGCTCGTGGGAGCTGGAGCAGGCCCAGGGTGAGTACGTCGAGCAGGTCATCCGTCCCACCGGCCTGGTCGACCCGCAGGTCGTGGTGAAGCCCACCAAGGGGCAGATCGACGACCTGATGCATGAGATCCGGCTGCGTACCGAGCGGGACGAGCGGGTGCTGGTCACCACGCTGACCAAGAAGATGGCCGAGGATCTCTCCGACTACCTGCTGGAGAACGGCATCCGGGTGCGCTACCTGCACTCCGAGGTCGACACCCTGCGCCGGGTGGAGCTGCTGCGCGAGCTGCGCAAGGGCGACTACGACGTGCTGGTCGGCATCAACCTGCTCCGCGAGGGCCTCGACCTGCCCGAGGTCTCCCTGGTGGCGATCCTGGACGCGGACAAGGAGGGCTTCCTGCGCAGCGGCCGATCGCTGATCCAGACCATCGGCCGGGCCGCCCGCAACGTCTCCGGCGAGGTCCACATGTACGCCGACAAGATCACCCCGTCGATGGCGGCCGCGATCGACGAGACCAACCGGCGGCGGGCCAAGCAGATCGCGCACAACGAGGCGCACGGGATCAGCCCCGAGCCGCTGCGCAAGAAGATCCACGACATCCTCGACGACATCTACCGCGAGGCCGAGGACACCGAGAACAACACTCGGGTCGGCGGCGCCGCCCGGCAGCTCTCCCGGGGCAAGGCCCCGGTCAAGGAGACCCGCAGCCGTTCCCGGGGCGGTGCCGCCCCTTCCCGGGAGGGGATGGCCCGGGCCGACCTGGCCAACCTCATCCAGGAGCTCAACGACCAGATGCTCGCCGCCGCGCGGGAGCTGCAGTTCGAGCTCGCGGCCCGGATCCGGGACGAGGTGGCCGACCTCAAGAAGGAACTGCGCGGGATGGACGCCGCCGGCGTGCGGTGACCCGACGGGCGACCGGGAGGACGGCATGGTGACCGAGGCGGTCGTCGCTCGGCCCGACCCCCGGTTGCGCCCGTACGTGGACCGCTACCTCGGCTACCGCGAGCACGCCGCCCGCCCCCTGGTCCGCCACGAGGTGGCCGGCGCCTTCGTGGTGCTGATCCTCGGCTGGGGCGCCCCGCTCGACGTCACCGACCCGCGGGCAGCCGCGCGAGGCGCGTCCGGGGTGAACGCGTTCGTGGCCGGTCCGTTCGACGCGTACTGCACGACGCGGACGGTGGGCGAGGGCGTCGGGGTGCAGCTGCTGCTGACCCCGCCGGGCGCCCGTCTGCTGCTCGGGCTGCCGCTGGGCGAGCTGGCCAATCGGGCCGTGCCGGTCGAGCGGCTCGACCGCTGGCTGGTCCGGCTCCGTGACGACCTGGCCGCGGTGCCCGACTGGCCGCGGCGGTTCGCCCGCCTGGACGCCGTCCTCGGCGAGCGGCTGGCCGTCGCCGGGCCGGTGGACCGGCGGCTGCTGCGCGCGTGGCGGCTGCTCGCCGGCAGCGGGGGAGCCGTCGGGGTCGGTGCGCTGGCCGACGAGGTGGGCTGGAGCCGGCGGCACCTGGCCACGGTGTTCCGGCGGGAGTTCGGCCTGCCACCGAAGACCGTCGGCCGGCTGGTGCGCTTCCAGCGCGCGTACGCGACCCTCGGCCGCGAGCTGGCCGGTGCGTCCCTGGCGGACCCGATCGACGCGGCGGCGGGAGCGGGGACGGGCTGGGCGGCGCTCGCCGCCCGCTGCGGCTACTACGACCAGTCGCACCTGATCCGCGAGTTCCGGGAGTTCACCGGCCGCACCCCGGCGATGCTGGGCCGCCCGGGGTCACATTCGTCCAATCCCGGCTGACCGGCCCGCCGGCACACTCGGGGCATGCGAAGCATCTACCCGGTCCTGCGGTACCCCGACGCGCGTGCCGCCATCGACTTCCTCCGGTCCGCGTTCGACTTCACCCTGCACGGGCTGCACGAGGGCCCGGACGGCGCGGTCCGGCACGCCCACCTCGGCTACGGGGACGACCTCGTCATGCTGGGCACCGGACCCGCTCCCGCGGTCCGGCCGGCCGACGACGACTACCGCCTCTACGTGGCGGTCGACGACGTCGACGAGCACCACGAGCGCGCCCGGGCGGCCGGCGCGGAGATCGTCCGGCCGCCCTTCGACACTGACTACGGCTCGCGCGACTACGTGGCCCGGGACTCGGCGGGCCTGGTCTGGTCCTTCGGCACGTACCGGCCGTGAGCCGGGGCGCCGCGCGGCACCCCGACCGTGAGCCGGGGCCCGGGCACCGCGGCGCACCGGCCCCGGCGGCCTCGGCTGATCGCACTGAGCAATCGAGGTATTGCCCAGCGTGATGGTCGTGCGTACTCTCCCTCCGGGAGGCTCGCATGCCGTTGTCAGCAAGTCCTGTCGTCCGGCGGGCCCGGCTCGGCGCGGAGCTGCGCCGGCTGCGTCACCGGCAGTCGCTCACCCTCGAGCAGGTCTGTGCCCGCCTCGGGTGGGCGTCCACGTCCAAGCTGTCCCGCATCGAGCTGGGCCAGAGCCGCCCCGACCTGGCCGACGTGCTCGACCTGCTGGACGTCTTCGAGGTGCCGCCCGAGCAGCGTACCGAGCTGATCGTCATCGCCCGGGACGCCGCCACCGGTCGCGGCTGGTCCAAGGCGCTGGGTGAGATGGGCGAGCGGCAGCGGGCGTACGCCGAGCTGGAGGCGGGCGCCGCGCGCATCGTGGAATACCAACCCGCCGTCGTGCCCGGGCTGCTGCAGACCCCGGCGTACGCCCGTCTGCGGGTGGCCGCCGGGTCGCTGCTCTGCGACGGCGTGGACGTGGAGGCCGACGTCCGGGCCCGCGCCGTGCGGCAGGAGGTGCTGCGCCGGCCCGACCCGCCGCAGTACACCTCGCTGCTCGACGAGCGGGTCTGCGACCCCGGCGGCACCCCGGACGACGTCTGGCGGGACCAGTTGCGACACCTGCTCGCCCTCGCCGAGCGCCCGCACGTCACCGTCCGGCTGCTGTCCCGTGACGCCGCGCCGCACGGCGGGGTGCACCCGCTGGCCGCCTTCGCCTACTACGCCCACCCGGATCCGGCGGATCCGCGCACCGTGTTGGTGGAGACCCTCACCGCCGACCTGAGGCTGGTCGCCGAGGCCGACATCGCCCGCTACGAGCGGCTGATCGACTGGCTGGCGGCGGCGGCGCTGTCGGCGGAGGAGACCGTCGAGCGGCTCGGCCGGCGGCTGGGCCCGGCGCTGGTGCCCCGGCCCCGCGAACCCCGCGACACCGAGGTTCCCGAGCCGGGCTGACTCCGGCCGCGGGTCAGCGGTGCCGCTGGAAGCCGCCCTCGGAGTCGATCGCCTGGCCGGTGATCCAGGCGGCATCGGCGGAGCAGAGGAAGCGGACCAGCCGGGCGTCCTCCGGGGTGCCCCACCGGCCGCCCGGGAAGAGCCGGGCGACCCCGGCCAGCTGGTCCGGGTCGGCGTTGCCGGTGTCGGTCGGCCCGGGGTTGAGGCAGTTCACCGTGATGCCAGGTGGGGCACGTCGCCGCCCAGCTCGGCGAGGAGCGCCGGCACCCCGTCCGGGTCGCCGCCGTAGGGCTGGGCGTCGTCGTAGCCGGGCAGGCCGGTCAGCGTCAGCCGCCACCCGTCCGCCGCGAGCGCGCGGGCGACCGCCGCGCCGATGCCGATCCGCCGGCTCACGCCGGCACCAGGGCGACCCGATCCATGATCCGCAGCCAACCGGGCCCGCGCGGCGAGCGCAATGGCCTTCTCAGCGCGCGCGGCCGCCAGGCCCGGCGCCCCCGATGTCCGTCGGGACCGGCGGCCGGCGCGTCGGCGTCACGCTAGGACAGGGGTACGACAGCTCAGGCCGCCACGTCGACGAAGTGCTCGACCAGCGGCGGGCCGGCGAAGAACGGGCCGATCAGCCCCCGCCACTGCGGGAAGCGGTCGCTCTGCCGGAAGTTGACGTCGTGCGCCTCGACCGAGTCCCACTCCACCAGCAGCACGAACCGGGACGGCGACTCCACGCCCCGGGTCATCCGTACCGAACGGCAGCCCTCGGTCCCGGCCAGGATCGAGCGGGCCTGCGCGTACGCGGCGGCGAAGTCGTCCTCGTGCCCGGGGGTTACGTCGATCAGCGCGACCTCAAGAACCATGCCCGCAGCCTCGCACGCCGGCCTCCGGCCACAGCCACCCGGGGCCCCGCGGTGCGGGCCTGGCTGGCCCGTCGGGTCGTGGTGGTGGGCGCGGAGTCTGGCGTCGCCGCGCGCCCGCCGGCCGCTCACCCAGCCTCCTAGGAAGCGCTACGGGATGCGGGCCTTGCCACGTCAGAAAGTGATTCCCTCATCAATCCGGGCCCCCGGAGATGCGCCGACCGGGCCGGATGGTGAACAATGGCGGCCGAGGAGGGGAGTATTCCCCCGCGACGGAGTCGTCAGCACGGAAGAGCGCCGGCCCCCGGTAGCACGACCCGGCTCCGTCGGTTGGTGGTCCCGGAGTCTCGGGCCGCTGGCGGAAGAGACCTCCGACAGTCACCAGAGTCAGCGTCGACGCACCCCGGCCGCTCACCCGGCGTACGGTGTGCCCGACGCTGTGTGTCTGCCGGAGGATGGATTTTGAACGTGTCCGGATACGTGTGGGCCGGGACTCTCGTCGCGCTGACGGCGGTCCTGCTTGCCGACCTCTTCATCATCGGTCGCCGCCCGCATGAGCCGAGTGTCCGTGAGTCGAGCCTCTGGGTCGGCTTCTACGTCGGGCTGGCGCTGCTGTTCGGCGCGGGCCTCTGGCTCACCTCGGGGCCCAGTGTGGCCGGCCAGTTCTACACCGGGTGGCTCACCGAGTACAGCCTCTCGGTGGACAACCTCTTCGTCTTCGTGATCATCATGGCCCGGTTCGGGGTGCCTCGGAGGTACCAGCAGAAGGTGCTGCTGGTCGGCATCCTGCTGGCGCTGGTCATGCGGGGTGGCTTCATCGCCGCCGGCGCCGCGCTGATCTCCCAGTTCTCCTGGGTGTTCTACATCTTCGGCGCGTTCCTGATCTACACGGCGGTCAACCTGGCCCGGCAGGGCGAGCCGGACGAGGACGAGTTCAGCGAGAACCTGCTGATCCGGTGGAGCCGCAAGGCGCTGCCGCTGTCCCGCGAGTTCGACGGGGCGCGGATGACCACGCACGAGAACGGGCGGCGACTCTTCACCCCGATGCTGATCGTGATGATCGCGATCGGCACCACCGACCTGATCTTCGCCCTCGACTCGATCCCGGCGATCTTCGGCATCACCCAGGAGCCGTACCTGGTCTTCACCGCGAACGTCTTCGCGCTGATGGGTCTCCGCCAGCTCTACTTCCTGCTCGGCGGGCTGCTGGACCGGCTGATCTACCTGAGCTACGGCCTGGCCGTGGTGCTCGGCTTCATCGGGGTCAAGCTGGTCCTGGAGGCCCTCGCCGACAACAACCTGCCGTTCGTCAACGGCGGCGAGCACGTGGCCTGGGCCCCGCACATCCCGATCTGGCTCTCGCTGGCCGTCATCCTCGGCACCCTGGCGATCGCCACCGCGGCAAGCCTGGTCAAGTCCTCCCGGGACCGGCGCCGCGAGTTGGCCGAGGCCCGGCACTGACCGCACGACGCGAAGGGGCGCTCCCGTGGTCGGGAGCGCCCCTTCGCGCGTAGCGGGTCAGCCGACGCGGTGCGCGCCGACGAGGGTGGCCAGCCGGTCCTCGGGGAGCTGCTCCTCCACCACCCGGCGCTGCCGGTAGCAGGCGTGCAGCATCCGCCGGCGGTCGCCGTGCGGCTCCGCGCTGACGATGCCGACGTGGTGGATCCGCCGGCCCGGGCGGGCGAAGAAGTAGAGGTCGCCGGGGCGCTCGGAGTCCAGCGCCAGCGGCGTGGTCGCCTCGGCCTGGTCGTCGGCGTCCCGGGGGAGAATCAGCCCGTACCGCCGCCAGGCCAGGTGCACCAGGCCGGAGCAGTCGATGCCGTACGTGGAGAGGCCGCCCCAGATGTAGGCCAGGTCGCGCAGCCGCTCGGCGACCGCGAGCGTCTCCTTGACCTCCGGTCGTTCGGCGGGCAGCGGGACCAGGTCGCCCTCGGGGGCCCAGAGCGGCTCGACGTGACCGGGCGCGTGGACCGGCCGCCAGCCGTCGGTCGGTCGGCCGGCCGAGGCGAGGCGGGTGCCGAGGACGACCCCGCGCAGGGCCACCGGGCCGTCCGGGGCGGCGCGCAGCGTGGTGTGCGTGGCGTCCACGACCAGCGGGGCGGCCGCCGAACCGGGTTCCGGCGGGGCGGTGAGCTGGACGGCGGGCAGCCACCCGGGGTAGCCCCGGGGGTCGTGCTTGGCGGCGGGCTGTTCGAGGGCGACGACGTGCGCCCACCCGTCGGCGCGCAGCTCGGTGACGAGCACCCGCTCGCCGAGCAGCAGCTGGCTGAGCACGCAGTCGCCGACCTGCTGGTCGTGGTCCAGGCCGCCGACCCAGGCGGCGACGTCGGCGGTGTCGGTCAGGGCGGGGCGGTCGACGGGCCGGACCGCCTCGGGAGCGGTCCAGAGGGTCGCCACCGGGACCCGGACGACGGCCTCGCGGTCGGGTTGCAGTTCCACGTCCACCCCCATCTCGGGCACTCTGCGCCGACCCTATGAAAAAATCCAACGGCGCTCAACCTGTGGCCTGAATGTTTGCTTCATTCACGTCGATGATGCCGAGGCCCGGGGCGTCCGGGAGCGCGACCATGGCGCCGTCGTACCGGATGCCGCCGCCGACCGGCGACCGGGCCAGCCACCAGGCGGCGTCCAGGTCGGAGACCGCGCTGGTGCCGTAGGCGGCGACCAGGCTGGCCGCGGCGCTCACGCCGACCGGGCTCTCCATCATCGAGCCGACGATGGTGCCCATGCCGTGGGCGGCGGCCAGGTCGAGCAGCGTCCGGGCGGGGCGCAGGCCGCCGCACTTGGCCAGCTTGACGTTCACCATGTCGGCGGCCCGGCGGCGGATCACCTCGACCAGGTCGCGCAGGTCGAAGACGGACTCGTCGGCGAGGACCGGCAGGTCGACCCGGTCGCTGACCCAGGCCAGCCCGTCCAGGTCCCGGCGGTGGACCGGCTGCTCGACCAGTTCGACGTCGAGCCCGGCGTCCTCGATGCCGCGAATCACCCGGACCGCCTCGCGCGGCGTCCAACCCTGGTTGGCGTCCAGCCGGATGCGCACCTCCGGCCCGACCGCGGCCCGGACCGCGCGGACCCGGTCGAGGTCGCCCCGGGCGTCGGTGCCGACCTTCAGCTTGAGCACGGTGAAGCCCTCGGCCTGGCGCTGCCGGGCGGCCGCGGCCAGGTCCACCGCGTCGCCGGCCGCGAGGGTGACGTCCGTCGGGACGCGCAGCGCGGTGCCGCCGAGCAGCCGCACCAGGGGTACGCCGAGCCGCCGCGCGGCCAGGTCGTGCAGGGCGACGTCGACCGCGCCCTTGGCCGACTCGTTGCCGGCCACCGCCCGGCTCACCTCGGCGCAGCGGGCGTTCAGGTCGTCGGCGTCTCGTCCGATGAGCCGGGGCGCGAGCAGGTCGCGGACGCACGCCTCGGCGCCGGCGATCGACGCCCCGGTCACCTGCCAGACCTGCGGGGCCTCGCCGAACCCGGACCGCCCGTCGCCGTCGACCACCTCGACGACCAGGGTGTCCACCGTGGTGGTGCGGCGCAGCGCGGTGACGAACGGGGTGTGTAAGGGGGCGGAGAGCCGGTGGGTGCGTACCGCGGCGATCGTCATGTCCGGCACCCTATATGCAGGTGGCCGGCGACAGGGGAGGGCCGATGATGGGACGGAACTGGGCGTTGGTGGGTGCGCCGAACGCCCGTGACCTGGGCGGACTGCCGGCCGGCGGGGGCTGGCGGGTACGGGCCGGCCGGCTGATCCGCACTGCCGCGCTGGGCCGGCTCACCGACGAGGACCTGCCGGTGCTGGGCAAGCTGGCGCCGGCCTGTGTGGTGGATCTGCGGCACGCCACCGAGCAGGAGGTCGCCCCGCCGGACCGCCTGGCCGGCGAGCCGCGGGTGGTGCACCTGCCGGTGTACGACCCGGCCCACCCGGTGTTCACGTACGTCTCGGCGGTGCTGCTCGGCCACGACCTGGCCGCGTACGAGGAGTTGGCCCGGGAGGGCATGCCGGCGGCGATGTGCGCGATCTACCGGTGGTTCGTCACCGGGGAGTCGGCGCGGGCCGGGTTCGGGGCGGCGGTCCGGCTGGCCGCCGACGCGGGGAACCTGCCGCTGCTGTTTCACTGCTCGGCCGGGAAGGACCGCACCGGCTGGCTGTCGGTGGTGCTGCTGACCGCGCTGGGCGTGGACGAGGCGACGATCCGCGCGGACTACCTGCGGCACAACGAGTTGACCGAGAGCCTGCGCGAGGTGCTGCTCGCCGGGATGACCCGCCAGCGGCCGGACCTGGACCCGGCGACCGCGCGTCCGCTGCTGGAGGTGCGGCCGGATTACCTGGACGCCGCGTACGACGAGGTGCGGCGGGTGTACGGGTCGTTCGAGGCGTACCTGCGTGCGGGCCTGGGGGTGACCGACGGGACGGTCGCCGCGCTGCGGGCGAACCTGCTGGACTGAGGGCGCCGCCGGCCGGGTCGCCCCGGCCGGCGGCGGCGGTCAGCCGGCCAGGTCGTGTCGGACCGCCCAGACCCGGGCCGAGATGTCGGCGATGAGCCGGCAGGCGTCGTCCTCGTCCTCGCCGCTCGGGCCGCCGTCGGCCAGGTCGGTGGTGGTGCAGGCGACGATCGCGTACGCCGGCGCGTCGTCGGGAAAGACCACCCCGGCGCCATGCCGGACCCCGTGTACCCAGCCGTTCTTGTGTGCGATCCGGGTGCCCTCGGGCAGGCCGGCGGCGAGGTCCTCCCGGTGTTCCTGAGCGAGGAGCACGTCCAGCATGGCCGCGCAGGCGGCCGGGGCGGCGAGCGGGCCGGGTCGCTGCGCGCCCAGCGCCAGCGCGCCGAGCAGGGCGGCCAGGTCGGCGGCGGTGACCAGATTGGTGATGCCCGCCTCGCGGGCGGCGAAGTCCTCGATGCCCCGGCCGGTGACGCTGTGCCGGGCGCCCGCCAGGGCCCACACCTCGGCCACCGCCGGCAGCCCGACCTGTCCAATGCAGATGTTGGTGGCCAGGTTGCTGGACCGGACGATCATCCGTTGCGCGAGCCAGCGCAGCGGCGCGGTGTCGCCGACGCGCGCCCAGACCGCGTCGTCGTTGTCGTAGTGCTGGGCGCAGGTGAACCGGGGCGCCCCGGGCAGCGCGGAGTCGAACTCGTTGCGCACCGGAACCGGTGCGTCCAGGTCGAGCCGGCCGGCCTCGGCGGCGCGGTGCAGCGCCACCAGCACGCCGACCTTCATGGTGCTGGCGGCGTAGTGGGTGGCGTCGGGCAGCCGGGTCCAGGTCGGCCCGGCGCCCGGCCGCCCCACGTACGCGGAGACGGTGCCGGGCACCTTGTCGAGGTGCGCGTCGAGATCCTCCCAGGTCATGCCGGTGACCGTAGCGGATCATCGGCGGCGGCGGGGCTGCGGTCCGGCGGGTGGCCGGTCTAGCGTGCGGAGATGACGATCCCCGCGTACGACGCCATCGCCGACTGGTACGAGGACTACGTCACGACCACGGCCGCCGGCTACAGCGACCGGGTGCGTACGCTGCTGGCGCAGTTGCTGGGCGCCGGCCCCGGCCGGTGCCTGGACCTGTGCTGCGGCACCGGGGCGCACGTCGCCGAGCTGCGCCGGCTCGGCTGGAGCCCGGTCGGGGTGGACCTGTCCGCCGGTCAGCTGCGCCACGCGCGGAGCCGGCTGCCGGTGGTCCGCGCCGACGCCGGCGCGCTGCCCCTGCCGGACGCCGCGGTGCCGGCCGTGGCCTGCGTGCTCGCCCACACCGACCTGCCGGACTATCCGGCGGTGGTCGCCGAGGCGGCCCGGGTGCTCGCGCCGGGCGGCCGGCTGGTCCACGTGGGCGTGCACCCGTGCTACGTCGGCGCGTTCGCGGACCGCTCCGACCCGGGCCGGATCGTGGTCGATGGCGGCTACGCCGAACGGGAGCGCACGTTCCGCTCCTGGAACTCCACCGGGGTCCGTGCCCGGGTGGGCGCCTGGCACCTGCCCCTGGCCGACCTGCTGAACGCGGTCACCACGGCCGGCCTCACCCTGACCCGCGTCGTGGAGTCCGCCCCCGGCCCCCTCCCCGACGTCCTCGCCCTCCAGGCCACCAAGACCCCCTGACCCCCTCGGTCGCCCCCCCGGCCCCCGCGGTCGCTTGGTCGATCATGAACTTGACGGCGAAGTCGATCTCCGCAACTGCCGCCAACTTCATGATCAACGGCGCGGGCCGGCGAGGGTGGGCCAAGGGGAAAGGGGGGAGCCCGGCCGCCGGGTGGGCGGGCCGGGCTCCGGGATGGGGTGCCAGGGGTGCGGGGTCAGCCGGCGTGCTTGCGGCGGGCGGCGGTACGGGCCCGCTGGGTCTGGTCCAGCACGACCTTGCGGATGCGGACCGCGGCCGGGGTCACCTCGACGCACTCGTCCTCGCGGCAGAACTCGAGGGCCTGCTCCAGCGACAGCTTGCGCGGCGGGATCAGCTTCTCGGTCTCGTCCGCGGTCGACGACCGCATGTTGGTGAGCTTCTTCTCCTTGGTGATGTTGACGTCCATGTCGTCGGAGCGGGAGTTCTCACCGACGATCATGCCCTCGTACACCTCGGTGCCCGGCTCGACGAAGAGCTGGCCGCGCTCCTGGAGGTTGGTCATCGCGAACGCGGTGACGCTGCCCGTGCGGTCGGCGACCAGGGAGCCGTTGTTGCGGGTGCGCAGCTCGCCGAACCACGGCTCGTACGACTCGAAGACGTGGTGCAGGATGCCGGTGCCCCGGGTCTCGGTGAGGAACTCGGTGCGGAAGCCGATCAGGCCGCGCGCCGGCACCAGCCACTCCATCCGGATCCAGCCGGTGCCGTGGTTGACCAGCTGCTCCATCCGGCCCTTGCGGGTCGCGAGGAGCTGGGTGATCGCGCCCAGGTACTCCTCCGGGGCGTCGATGGTCAGCCGCTCGACCGGCTCGCAGGTCTTGCCGTCGATCTCCTTGGTGACCACCTGCGGCTTGCCGACGGTCAGCTCGTACTGCTCGCGGCGCATCTGCTCGACCAGGATGGCCAGGGCCAGCTCGCCGCGGCCCTGCACCTCCCAGGCGTCCGGACGCTCGGTGGGCAGCACCCGCAGCGAGACGTTGCCGACCAGCTCCTTGTCGAGCCGGTCCTTGACCATGCGGGCGGTGACCTTGGCGCCCTTGACCCGGCCGACCAGCGGCGAGTTGTTGGTGCCGATGGTCATCGAGATCGCCGGCTCGTCGACGGTGATCAGCGGCAGCGGGACCGGGTCCTCCGCGTCGGCGAGCGTCTCGCCGATCATGATCTCCGGGATGCCGGCGACGGCGATGATGTCGCCGGGGCCGGCGGAGTCGGCGGGCTTGCGCTCCAGGCCCTCGGTCATCAGCAGCTCGGAGATGCGGACCCGCTGGGTGCTGCCGTCGGTGCGGCACCAGGCCACGGTCTGGCCCTTGCTGATGGTGCCCTGCCGGACCCGGCACAGCGCCAGCCGGCCGAGGAACGGCGAGGCGTCCAGGTTGGTGACGTGCGCCTGCAGCGGTGCGTCCTCCTCGAACGCCGGGGCCGGGATGGTGTCCAGCAGGGTGCGGAACAGCGGCTCCAGGTTGTGGCTGTCGCTGGGCACCGCGCCGTCGGCCGGCTGGGTCAGCGAGGCGATGCCGTCGCGGGCGCAGGCGTAGACGATCGGGAAGTCGATCTGCTCCTCGTCGGCGTCCAGGTCGAGGAAGAGCTCGTAGGTGTCGTCCACGACCTCCTTGATCCGGGCGTCCGGGCGGTCCACCTTGTTGATCACCAGGATGATCGGCAGCCGGGCCTTGAGGGCCTTCCGGAGCACGAAGCGGGTCTGCGGCAGTGGGCCCTCGCTGGCGTCGACCAGCAGCACCACCCCGTCGACCATGGTCAGGCCGCGCTCGACCTCGCCGCCGAAGTCGGCGTGGCCCGGGGTGTCGATGATGTTGATGGTGACCGGGTCGGAACCATCCGCCGGCAGGTACCGCACGCCGGTGTTCTTGGCCAGGATGGTGATGCCCTTTTCCCGCTCGAGGTCCATCGAGTCCATGACCCGCTCGGTGACCTCACCGCGGGCGCCGTAGGCGCCGGCCTGCCGCAACATGGCGTCGACCAGGGTCGTCTTGCCGTGGTCGACGTGGGCGATGATGGCGACGTTGCGGAGGTCGGTGCGTAGCTGCATACCCTCCATACTCCTGTCTGCGGTTGCCGGGGCACGGGCCGGGGTCACCCCCGGGGCGCACCCGGATCTCTGCCGTAACTGCGGTGCCGACCGGTCCGGCGGCTGGCACGCCGGCCCCACCAGGGGCGGGAGCGGATGCCGACCTGCCAGGGCGGCGCAGGGGCCCGTCGTCCCCGCCGGTGCCGCCCGGTCGCCGCGACGGTCGCCCCGGTGGGACGGCGGTGATCTCCGGTCGGCCGGTGCCGGGAGGGGACGACCCCTGCTGCTGGTCGGCTTCCTAGCGTACGCGGCAGTGCCCGCACCGCTCCGACCCGAGCGGGGAAGTCGGGTGGTCGCGTGACAGGAGACACACCCGGCGGCGTTGTCGGGTAACACTCCGGCGGCCGAAAACGCTGCGGTCGCGATCGATCAACTTCCATTGCTTGCCCGGGGCAACGGGCTTACGCTTCCGCGCAGGTCAGCTCTTCCTTCCTCCTTCCTTTTGGAGAGCCACATGCGCGTCACCCGTCGCATGGCCGGCCTCGCCGTCGCGGCCACCGCCGCCACGTCCTGGCTGACCCTCGCCAATCCCGCCCAGGCCCAGTCCCCGACCGGCGTCACCCACGCCACCCTCCACTCCTGCCCCGCGCCGGTGGCCGGCAGCGCCTCCTGCCACGCCGTCGTGCGCACCGACACCACCCCCCTCAAGGGCGGCGTGACCCCCAACGCCACCCCCTCCGGCTACGGGCCGGCCGACCTCCAGTCCGCCTACAAGCTCCCGTCCTCCACCGCGGGCGCCGGGCAGACGATCGCGATCGTCGACGCGTTCGACGACCCGACCGCCGAGTCGGACCTCGCCGTCTACCGCAGCCAGTACGGCCTGCCGCCGTGCACCACCGCCAACGGCTGCTTCCGCAAGGTCGACCAGAACGGCGGGACCGCCTACCCGCGCAAGGACGGCGGCTGGGCGCAGGAGATCTCGCTAGACCTCGACATGGCCTCCGCGATCTGCCCCAACTGCAAGATCCTGCTGGTCGAGGCGAAGACCAACTCCTTCGCCAACCTCGGCGCCGCGGAGAACAAGGCCGCCCAGCTCGGGGCAAACGTGATCAGCAACAGCTACGGGGGCTCGGACGCGTCCGACGCCACCTACGGCTCGTACTTCAACCACCCGGGCGTCGCGATCACCGTCAGCTCGGGTGACGCCGGCTACGGCGTCGAGTACCCGGCCTCCTCGCACTACGTCACCGCGGTCGGCGGCACCTCGCTGACCCGGTCCACCAGCACCCGCGGCTGGACCGAGACGGTGTGGAAGGGCGCGGGCAGCGGCTGCTCGGCGTACAACACGGCGCTCGCCGGGCAGGCTTCCGTGGGCACCGGCTGCGCCAAGCGGGCGGTGGCCGACGTGTCCGCCGTCGCCGACCCGAACACCGGCGTCGCGGTCTACGACAGCACCGCCTACCAGGGGCTGTCCGGCTGGCTGGTGTTCGGCGGGACCAGCGTCGCCGCCCCGGTGATCGCCGGGGTGTACGGGCTGGCCGGCAACGCCGCCTCGATCGACAACAACTACCCGTACAGCCACACCGGCTCGCTGTTCGACGTCACCTCCGGCAGCAACGGCACCTGCCCCACCAGCCAGTGGTGCACCGCCCGTACCGGCTGGGACGGCCCGAGCGGCCTCGGCACCCCCAACGGCGTGGGCGCCTTCTGAGCCGCTGACGCGGCAGGGGCCCCGGCGGGCGACCGCCGGGGCCCCGTCGTCCGGGGGGCCGGCTCAGTCCCGGGCGCCGACCGGCTCCGCCGCAGCCGCGTCCCCGGCGGCCGGGATGTCGGGCTCGCGCCGGACCCGGCTCGGCCACCAGAACCGGTCCCCGAGCAGGAAGGCCAGGGCGGGCACGAGCACCGTTCGGACCAGCAGGGTGTCCAGCAGCACCCCGACGCAGACGATGATCCCGATCTGGGTGAGCGTGATCAGCGGGAGAACGCCGAGCACGGCGAAGACCGCCGCGAGCAGCACCCCGGCGCTGGTGATCACCCCGCCGGTGACCCGCAGCGCGGAGAGCATGCCGTCCCGGGTGCCGCTCCGGCGGGCGTCCTCCCGGGCCCGGGTGACCAGGAAGATGTTGTAGTCCACGCCCAGGGCCACCAGGAACACGAAGGCGAGCAGCAGCACCCCGCTGTCCAGCGCCGGGAAGCCCAGCACGTGGTCGAAGAGCAGCCACGCCGCACCCAGGCTGGCGAAGAACGACCCGATGACGGTCAGCACCAGCAGGACCGGGGCGACCAGGCCGCGCAGCAGCAGCACCAGCACGGCACCGACGAGCAGCAGGATGATCGGCAGGATCAGCCGCAGGTCCCGGGTGTTCGCCCGCTCCGCGTCGTACGTGGCGGCGACCGTACCGCCGACCACCGCGCCCGGTGGGGCGTCGGCGCCCGCGACCGCGGGCGGGGCGGAGTCCGGCACCGCGGCGACCGCGTCCCGCAGGGCCGCGACGGCCCGATCGGAGGCGGCGGTGCCGGGCTCGGCGTCGAGCACCACGTCGACCTGGGCGACCCGCTCGCCGGCCGGGCCGGGCCGGGCGGCGGCCACCCCGTCGATCGCGCCGGCGGCGGCCAGCACGGCCGGTGCGGCGCCGGGGTTGGTGAGCACCGCCACCGGCTGGGTGGTCCCGGCCGGGAAGGCCCGGGCCAGGGTCTCCGCGCCGGCCACCGCCTCCGGCTTCGCCCGGAACTGCTCGGTCTCCGACAGCCCGGTGCGGATCCCGAGACCGCCCAGGGCCAGGCCGGCCAGCAGCAGCGTGGCCAGCGCCGCGACCGGTGCCGGGCGGCGGATCACCGCGGCGCCCAGCCGACCCCAGATCCGGCCCTCGCGCGCCGCGGCACCGAGCCGGGGTACGAACGGCCAGAACAGCCCCCGACCGAAGAGCACCAGGGCGGCGGGGAGCACGAACAGCGCGGAGAGCATGGCGAGCACGACGCCGGTGGCGCAGGCCACCGCGAGCGCCCGGTTGGTCTCCTGCTCGGACAGCAGCAGGGTGAGCACGCCGAGGACGACGGTGGAGCCGCTGGCCAGGATCGGTTCGGCGGTCCGGCGCAGGGCCGCCCGCATCGCGGTGAACCGGTCCTCCGCATGGCGCAGCTCCTCCCGGTAGCGGGCGATCAGCAGCAGGGCGTAGTCGGTGGCCGCGCCGAAGACGAGGACGCTGGCGATGCCGGTGACCTGGCCGTCCTGCAGGTGGATGCCGAGCGCCGGGACGATGGTGTCCACGGCACGCAGGGTGACCTGCTCGGTCGCGGCGACCACGAGCAGCGGCACGATCCACAGGAACGGGCTGCGGTAGGTGACCAGGAGCAGCAGCGCCACCACCGCGGCGGTGACCGCGAGCAGGGTGATGTCGGCGCCCTCGAACACCTTGGTGAGGTCGGCGGTGAAGGCGGGCGCGCCGGTCACCTGCACGGTCAGCGCGTCGGGCAGGTCGGCCAGCGCGGCCCGGAGTCGGGTGACCTCGTCGACCACGGCCTGCTGGCCGCCGGTGGTGGACAGCGGTACGGCGACGAGCGCGACCGTGCCGTCGGGGGAGAGCTGGGCCGGGGCGACCCGGCCGCCGACCGCGAGCCGGCCGAGCGTGCCCGACGCGCCGGCCAGGGTGGCCCGGTCGGCCTCGCTCAGCGGTGCCCTGTCGGCGCGGCTGACCACGACCACGGCGGGCTGGACGTCGCTGGAGGGCAGCTGGTCCTGGAGGCGCTCGACCTGGGTGGACTGCCACTCGACGGAGAGGCCGGTGGCGGAGACGGGGTCGGGGTTGGCGGGCCGGGGCAGCCCGAAGACGACCGCCCCCACGACGAGTGCGGCGGCCACGGTGAGCCAGGCGGCCAGCCGGCCCCGGGCGACGCGGGTGAACAGTGACATGGGGATGCCCATCATTCTCGGCAGACGAGTATCTTGATGAGCGAGATTATCGGCGGAGGCTCTATGCTGCAACCGGACAGCTCGGACAGGGGGCATCGACGAGACGTGGCAGCGCACGGCATGTACCGGCGGCGGGACGACCCGCGCGGACGGATGATCGCGGACATCACCAACGACCTGCGGCGCTACTCGGTGGACGCGCAGCACATCGGGCACGCGTTCGCCGGCCTGCACGGGCTCAACGCCACCGACCTGCACGCGCTGATCGCCGTGATGGACGCCGAGCTGGTCGGTGACCCGATCACCCCGGGGCGGCTGGGGGAGCGGCTCAACCTCTCCTCCGGCTCGGTGACGGCGCTGATCGACCGGCTGGAACGGGCCGGCCACATCCGCCGCGACCGGGACACCGCCGACCGGCGCAAGGTCTTCCTGCACTACGCCGACCGGGGCGCCGAGCTGGCCCGCAGCTTCTTCGCCCCACTCGGCCGGCGCACCGACGACGTGATGGCCCGGTACACCGACGAGGAACTCGCGGTCGTGCACCGGTTCATGACCGACATGGTGGCCTCGATGCGCGAGCACCGGGACGCCGTGCGCGCGGCCCGCGGCGAGCCCGCGAAGCGCGGGGCGGCGGACCCCGGCGCTCCCGGGCCCGCCGCCGGCTGATTCCGTGGACCGGTTCGTCACCCGGCTCGCCGGGGCGGCGCTGCGGCTGCCGGCCGCCCGTACCCGGCGGGTCGCGGTGACCCGCGACATCCCGGTCCGGGTCCGCGACGGCGTCCCGCTGCGTACCGACCACTACGCCCCGGACCTGCCGGGCGCGCCAGCCGTGCTGGTCCGCACCCCGTACGGGCGGGGTGGGCCGGTGCGGTTGCTCGGGCGGCTGCTCGCCGAGCGCGGCTTCCACGTGGTCATCCAGTCCTGCCGGGGCACCTACGGCTCCGGCGGCGAGTTCGCCCCGCTGGTGCACGAGCGCGACGACGGCCTGGACACCCTGGAATGGCTTCGCCGACAACCCTGGTGGACCGGGGTGTTCGGCATGTTCGGCGCCAGCTACCAGGGGTTCGTGCAGTGGGCGGTGGCCGCCGAGGCCGCCGACGAGCTGTGCGCGATGGTCGCGGTGGTGACCGCCTCGGCCACCCGCGACTCGACGTACGCGGGGGAGTCGTTCGCCCTGGACACCGTGCTCACCTGGGCCGAGCTGCTCCAGGCGCAGACCGTGCCGTGGCTGGCCCGGCAGTGGGAGCTCAAGCGCGGCCAGCCGCGGTTGACCCGGGCGCTGGCCCACCTGCCGCTCGCCGAGGCCGACCGGATCGCCACCGGGGCGACCGTGCCGTTCTTCCAGGAGTGGCTGCGGCACCACACGCCGGACGCCGACTACTGGCGGCTGCGGTGCTTCGGCGACCGGATCACCGAGGTGCGCGCCCCGGTGGCGATGGTCAGCGGGTGGCAGGACATCTTCCTCCCCGCCCAGCTCGACGACTACGCCCGGCTTCGGGCGGCCGGCGCCCGGCCCCGGCTCACCATCGGCCCGTGGACCCACGGCAGCCCGGGACTGCTCGTCGCCGCCCTGCGGGAGGGCCTCGACTGGCTCGACGAGCACCTCGCCGGCCGTCCCGCGCGCCGCCGCGCCCCGGTCCGGGTGCACGTCGGCGGCGCGGGCGGCGGCTGGCGGGACCTGCCCGACTGGCCGCCGCCGGCCGTGCCGACGCGGTGGCACCTGCACGCCGGCCGGGTTCTCGACCCCGATCCGCCGGCCGACTCCCGGCCCGACCGGATCTGGTACGACCCGGCCGACCCGACGCCGTCGCTGGGCGGTCCGCTCCTGGTCGCGCAGCGGGCCGGGGCGGTGGACAACCGGCCGGTGGAGGCGCGGCCGGACGTGCTGACGTACACCGGCGCGCCGCTGGACGCGCCGATGGAGGTGGTCGGCCCGGTGCAGGCCGAGATCCACCTCCGCAGTGAACTGTCCTACCTGGATGTCTTCGTTCGGCTCTGCGACGTGGACCGCCGGGGTCGGTCGTGGAACGTGTGCGACGGCCTGGTCCGGGTGGCGCCCGGCCGGTTCGCCGCGGATCCGGCCGGCGTGGTCCGGGTGCCGGTCACCCTCTGGCCCGTGGCGCACCGCTTCGCTCCCGGTCACCGACTGCGCCTCCAGGTCTCCGGCGGCGCCCACCCGCGCTACGCGCGCAACCCCGGCACCGGGGAGCCGCTCGGCACGGCGGTCACTCTGCGTGCCGGATGGCGTGAGGTCCTGCACGACCCCGCGCACCCTTCGGTCATCGTGCTCCCGGTGGCGCCGCCACCGTCCACAGCCGCCCCATAGTTCCAGATAGTGCCTCTGAGCTGGGCAGACATCCGGAACTGCGGATACTCTCGGGGCAAGTGCCCGGCGCTGCGCATGATCTCGGACGGGCGTATCCGCAGCACGCTCCCTCACGTGCGGTGATGGCCACGCCCGGCCGTGCCCCATCGAAGGGGGAACGCGTGACGACTGCCCCGCAGAACCTGTTGACCGTCCGGAGCCTGCTGCTCACCTACCTCAACGTCGACAAGAACGCCGTCCGGGCCGCGGACCTCGAGCCCGGCGAGGTCGGCATCGTCGGCGACGCCAACCACCGCGGTGGTTACCACTGTGGCTCCGACCGGGTGGTGGCGAACGACTACTCCGTCGTCGAATCCCGCCGGGACTCCGCCGGGCTGACGCTCGACGCGTCGGCGCTGGACGTCGGGATGTTCACGGTCGTCGCCGGCGGCCGGACCCACGACCTGCGCACCTTCTCGACGTGGTTCGTCGCGCAGTGCGTCGCCGGGGCCGCCGACACCCGGGACATCCGGGAGATCATCTACTCCCCGGACGGCGTGACCGTGCGGCGCTGGGACCGGCTGGGCAAGCGGACCAGCGGCGACTCCAGCCATCTGACCCACACCCACTTCAGCTTCTTCCGCGACTCGACCAAGGCGGGCCGGGACCAGACCCCGCTGTTCCGCCGCTACCTCATCGCCATCGGCCTGATCGAAGGAGACGACATGAGCGCGCAGGCAGAGAGCGAGATCCACCAGGTCTACGCCGGCATGTTCTACGGCGGGTCGAGCATGGGCCGCAGCGTCGACCCGGACGGCACCGGCCCGCAGCCCAGCGCGAACAGCCTGGTGGCCAAGCTCGACTACCTCATGCTGCGGCTGGACCAGCTCGCCGCGCAGGTGAGCGTGCTCTCCGGCAAGGACTTCACCGACGAGCAGGCGATCGTCACCGGCGTGCTCGCCGGGCTGCCGCCGGAGAAGATCGCCCAGGCGATCCCCCCGCAGCTGGCCAAGGACGTCGCCGACGAACTCGCCCGGCGGATGGTCGCCTGACCGGGGCGCGCCGGGCCGGTCGCGGGAAGATTAAGCAAGAAACATTGCGCAACGCCTCTTGCGAATGTCAGGCTGTCGGCATGACCGACCCCGAGGTTCGCCACGTCACCGACTCCCGCGTCCTCGCGGCGCTCGCCCACCCGCTGCGCCGCCGCCTGATGGACGTGCTCAAGGTGTACGGCCCGACCACCGTCGGAGTGCTCGCCGAGCGGACCGGTCAGGCCCCCGCCAACGTCAGCCACCACCTCAAGATGCTGGCCGCCGCCGACCTGGTGGCGGAGGCACCCGAGCTGGCCCGGGACCGCCGGGAGCGGTGGTGGCGGCTGCGGGACCGGGGGGTGCGCTGGTCCAACACGGACTTCGACGCCGACCCCGCCGCCCGCGCGGTGGCCGACGCCGCCAGCTCGCTCAACCTGGACCGGCACACGGCTCTGGTCCGGGCCTGGCACGCCGCTGGCGACGACGCCCACGCGGCCTGGGGCGAGGGACCGTTCAGCACCGACAAGTGGCTGCACCTCACCCCGGACGAGCTGGCGCAACTCGGGCGCGAGGTGATCGAGCTGTTCGCCCGCTGGGCCGACCGCCCGGTCTCCGACGACGACGGGCAGCGGCGCGAGCCGGTCTTCCTGTTCGCCCACGGCGTCCCGGCCCAGCCGTGACCACCCTGGCCCGTACGCCCGCGCCCGCGCGGCCGGGCGGCCTGCTGCGGCACCGCGACTTCCGGCTGCTCTGGGCCGGGCAGACGGTCAGCGCGGTCGGCAGCAACGTGACTGCCGTGGCGCTGCCGCTGGTCGCGGTGGCCGTGCTCGACGCGAGCACCTTCCAGGTCGCGGTGCTCACCGCCGCCGCCTGGCTGCCCTGGCTGCTGGTCGGGCTGCCCGCCGGGGCCTGGGTCGACCGGATCCGCCGCCGCCCGGTGATGATCGCCTGCGACCTGGTCTCGGCGGTGCTGTTCCTCAGCGTCCCCGCCGCCGCCCTGCTCGGTCTGCTCACCGTCGGCCAGCTCCTGGTCGTGGCGCTCGGCGCCGGCCTGGCCCGGGTCTTCTTCGAGACCGCCGACCAGGTGTACCTGCCGGTGCTGCTGCGGCCCGAGGAGGTGCCCGAGGGGAACGCGAAGCTGCACGCCACGCAGACCGCCAGCTACCTGGTCGGCCCCGGGCTGGCCGGCCTGATCGCCCAGCTCGCCGGTGCGGTGACCGCGGTGCTGCTCGACGCCCTGAGCTTCCTGATCTCCGCCCTGTGCCTCGGGCGCATCCGCGCGGTCGAACCCCGGCCCGGTCGACCCGACGGGGCCACCTCGCTGCGCCGCGAGGTCCTCGACGGGCTGCGGTTCGTGGTCCGCGACCCGTACCTGCGGGTGCTGACCGTGTTCGGGGCGGCCAGCAACATCGGGCTCACCGGCTACCAGGCCGTCCTGGTGGTCTTCCTGATCCGCGCGGCCGAGCTGCCGGCCGGCCTGGTCGGCCTGCTGATCGGACTGGCGAGTGTGGGCGGGATCGTCGGAGCCGGCCTGGCCACCGGGCTGGCCCGGCGCCTCGGCTCCGCCCGCGCCCTGCTGCTCGCCGCCCTGCTCACCGGGCCGCCCGCCCTGCTCATCCCGCTCGCCGGCCCGGGCCCGCGGGTGGCCTGGCTGGTGCTCGGCGGGGCCCTGGTCAGCCTCGGGGTCGCGGTGGGCAACGTGGTCAAGGGCAGCTTCCGGCAGACGTACACCCCGCACCGGCTGCTCGGCCGGGTGACGGTGAGCATGCAGCTGCTGAACTACGGCACGATCCCGCTGGCCGCGGTGGCGGCCGGGGCGCTGGGCGCCGCGTGGGGGCCGGCCGGGGCGATCCGGCTGATGACCGCCTGGCTGGCGCTGACCCCGCTGATCCTGCTGGTCGGGCCGCTGCGGCGGCGGCGAGACCTGCCGGTTGCGCCGGCCTGACGGTGCGCTGCGACGGCGGTCGGGGGTCCGACCGCCGTCGCCGGCACGGAGCTACATCGGACGGACGTTGTCCGCCTGCGGGCCCTTCTGCCCCTGGGTCACCTCGAACTCGACCTTCTGGCCCTCGTTCAGCTCGCGGTAGCCGCCTGACTGGATGGCCGAGTAGTGGACGAACACGTCCGGACCCCCGCCGTCCTGCTCGATGAAGCCGAAGCCCTTTTCCGAGTTGAACCACTTGACCGTGCCGGTTGCCATGCGTCTCTCCCTGTTCAAAGCGGGTGAGCACCGGCCGCGGCCGGTGATCGCCCTGTACTTTCCCGACAGTAACCGGCCGAACGGGGATCCGCTGCCGGAAGTGCCGGCGCGCCCCGGGAATACCCGCCGAGCGGGAAAAAGGCCCCGGCTCGGGCCGGGTCGGGGCATGCTTGCCCCGGTGAGGGAACAGACGGCGCTGGCCGACCTGGAACGGGAGATCGCCGCGCCCGGCGGGGGCATGGACGGGCTCCGGCTGGTCGCCACGCCGTTCGTGCCGGAGGTCCGGCTGCACCTGGCCGAGGACGCCATCCTCTGGTGGGCCCGGATGGAGGCGGCGGCCGGCCGGTCCCTGCCACCGCCGTACTGGGCCTCGGTCTGGGCCGGCGGTCAGGCACTGGCCCGCCACCTGCTGGACCACCCCGAGCTGGCCGCGGGCCGCCAGGTGCTCGACCTGGCCAGCGGCTCCGGGCTGGTGGCCATCGCCGCCGCGCTCGCCGGGGCCGACCGGGTGGCCGCCAACGACGTCGACCCGTAC
The DNA here is from genome assembly GCF_055586005.1 of Micromonospora sp. NPDC051924. Classification (NCBI taxonomy): domain Bacteria; kingdom Bacillati; phylum Actinomycetota; class Actinomycetes; order Micromonosporales; family Micromonosporaceae; genus Micromonospora; species Micromonospora sp. NPDC051924. The sequence continues at coordinate 92,262 of NZ_JBVJJA010000019.1, read as the reverse complement.
GCGGTCGCCGCCGTCACGGTCAACGCGCGCGCCAACAGGGTGGCCGTGGCCGCCATCGGCGGCGACCTGCTGGACGCCCCGGTCAGCGCCGACCTGCTGCTGGCCGGGGACATGCTCTACGACGCCGACCTGGCCGCGCGGGTGCTGCCGTTCCTGCAGCGGGCCGCCGAACGGGGCGTCGAGGTGCTGGTCGGCGACCCGGACCGGGGGCACCTGCCACCGGACCGGCTGGAGGTGGTGGCCAGCTACCCGGTGCCCACCACCGAGCCCTCGGTCGACTCCCCGGTACGCCGGGTCCACGTGCTCCGCCCCCGCTGAGCGGGCCGCCGGTCGGGGCGACCCCTAGACGGTTTCAGGGTCGGATAGGGGATCGAGCCCGATGCGTGCGGCGCGCCGGCGGCCGTAGCGTACCCATCATGACGGATCTGCTGGCTCAGGTCGGCGAGCTGCCCACCGCCTGCCTCATGGCGGCGCTCGGCGTGGTCATGCTCGCCGACGCCGTACCCCTGCTCGGGGTGCTGGTGCCCGGCGACGCCGCGGTTCTCGCGGCGGTCGCCACGGGCCGGCCGGCGACCGGGATCGCCGCCGTCGCGGCGGTGGTGGCCGGCTGCCTCGCCGGCTGGTCGCTGAGTTTCCTGGCCGGCCGGCGTTGGGGCGCGTCGCTGCGGGAAAGCCGGCTGGGCGGCTGGATCGGCGAGTCGCGGTGGGCCGCGGCGGAGGCGGTGCTGCGCCGCGGCGGCGGCCGGATGGTGCTGGTCGCGCCCTTCCTGCCGGTGCTCAACGCGCTGCTGCCGCTGGCCGCGGGCGGCCTGCGGATGTCGTACCGGAGGTTCGTCGCAGCGGCGGCGGTCGGCGCGACCCTCTGGGCCGGCCTCTACGTGCTCCTCGGCACCGCGGCCCGGGCGCTGACCGCCCTGCTGCCCGGCGCGCCCAGCCCGGCGCTGGTCACCATGGCCGTCGGGCTGCTGCTGGCCGCCCCCGTGCTGATCGGTATGCGGCGCCGGATCCGCGCGATGGTCGCGGCGGAGCCCCGGGCCTGAGCTCCGGTCGCCGGGCGCGGGAGCGGGTGCGCCCGGCGAGCCGGGAGGTCACCAGCCGCGAGCCCGCCACTGCGGCAACGCCGGGCGCTCGGCGCCCAGGGTGCTGTCCTTGCCGTGCCCCGGATAGAACCAGGTCTCGTCGGGCAGCCGGTCGAACAGCTTCCGCTGCACGTCGTCGATGAGCTGCGCGAACCGCTCCGGGTCCTGGTGGGTGTTCCCCACGCCACCGGGGAAGAGCGAGTCGCCGGTGAACAGGTGCGGGACGCCGGACGGGTCGCGGTAGAGCAGCGCGACCGAGCCCGGGGTGTGCCCCGTGAGGTGGATCACCTCCAGGGCGCAGTCGCCGACCGGGACGGTGTCGCCCTCGCGCAGCGGCTCGGCCTCGATCGGCAGGCCCTCGGCGTCGTCGGCGTGCACCAGCGGGCGGGCGCCGGTCTTGGCGACCACCTCCTCCAAGGCCACCCAGTGGTCCATGTGCTGATGGGTGGTGACCACCGCGCTCAGCCCGCCGTCGCCGACCAGGTCGAGCAGCCGGGGCGCCTCGTTCGCGGCGTCGATCAGCACCTGCTCGCCGGTCTCCCGGCAGCGCAGCAGGTAGGCGTTGTTGTCCATCGGACCCACCGACACCTTGGTGATGGTGAGCCGGTCGAGCTCGCGGACGTCCGGCGCACCGCCGGGCGTGACGTCTCCGGTGTAGGTCATGAGGACTTCTATATCCATTCCGGTGGGGTCGGCAGGGGACCGTCGGGGGTGACCGTGAGCACCTCGCCGGCGCTGCGGCCGATCAGCCACGCGGCGAGTTCCGGCACGGGGCCGGTGACCGTCGGCGCCCCCTCGGGATCGCCCACGACGAGTTCGTGTCGGACGCCGTCGAAGCGCAGCACCATCGCCGGCGCGTCCGGGTTGTCGGCCAGCCCGGTCGCCACCTCGTGCAGCAACCGCTGGGCGAACGCCTCCGACCAGTCCGCCGGCCGATAGCCCGCGCCGAGGTCCACGTGGTGCACCTCGATCTCCCGTAGCCGGCCCCAGACCAGCGTCGCCGCCGGCCACGGGCCGCGCCGGGTCTGCACGGTGGCCGCCCACGCCTCCACCGGCATCTCCTCGACCGCCGCCGCGAACCGTGCCGAGCTGCGGCGCAGGTCGTCGAGGAGGTCGGCGGGGCCACGGCCGGCGCCGGCCTCGATGTCGGCGGCCCGGGCCTCCGGGCTGGCGTACATCGGGATCGGCTCGCCGGTGCGGGCGGCGGTGAGCAGGTTGACGAAGGCGTCGGCGTTGCGGGCCAGGTGGGTCAGCACGTGTCCGCGGGTCCAGCGCGGCAGCAGGGACGGGGCGGCCACGTCCGCGGCGCCGAAGCCGGCCACGGTACGCAGGAGTCGGGCCGTGGCGTCCTCGACCTCCCCGGTCAGCAACAGCGGATCGCTGGTCACCCATCGACCCTAGCGGTACGGCGTCGCCGCGTCGCCGGGGAAATCGCTTTCGGCGCGTCGGCGCGCCCCTTACCGTCGGCGTCGAACGCGGCACCGGGAGTCGGAGTGGAGGTGGTGAGCATGCCGGTCGTAGCACGCGTGTTCCGCCATGAACCCCCTCGACACCGATGAGGACACCATGACCATCGACCTGACCGCCCTCGGCTGGGACGCCGACCGGGCGGCACACGTGGAACGTCGTACCGATCGGCGACCGGGCCGGGTGGCCCGCGTCGACCGCGGGATCTGCACCGTGCTGTGCCGGGAGGGTCCGGTCCGGGCCAGCCTGGGCGGCGCGGTGCTGGCCGCCGCCGCCCGCGACCTGGCCGCGCTGCCCTGCGCCGGGGACTGGGTGCTGCTGGCCAGCTGGCCGGACGGACCGGTCACCGTCGAGACGGTGCTGCCCCGCCGTACCGCGCTGATCCGCCGGACCGCCGGCAAGGACGCCAGCGGCCAGGTGCTGGCCGCCAACCTCGACACCGCCGCGGTGGTGGAACCGGTCCACCCCGAGCCGGACGCGGCCCGGATCGAACGGCTGCTCTCCCTGGCCCACGAGTCCGGCGCCGAGCCGCTGATCGTGCTCACCAAGGCGGACCTGGCCGCCGACCCGGAGGCGGTGGCCCGGCAGCTCGCCGCCCTCGCCCCGGGGGTGCCGGTGCTGCCGGTCAGCGCCGAGCGGGGCACGGGGCTGGACCCGCTGCGCCGGCACGTCGCGTCCGGGCGCACCCTCGGCCTGCTCGGCCCCTCCGGGGCGGGCAAGTCGAGCCTGGTCAACGCGCTGGCTGGGGCGGAGGTGATGCGGACCCAGGCGATCCGGCGGGTGGACGGCAAGGGCCGGCACACCACCACCTGGCGGTCGCTGCTGCCGATCCCGGGCGGCGGCGCCGTGCTGGACACCCCGGGCGTACGGGCGGTCGGCCTGCTGGACGGCTCGGCCGGCCTGGACCGGGCCTTCGCCGACATCGCCGAACTCGCCACCGGCTGCCGGTACGCCGACTGCGCGCACGACGCCGAGCCGGCCTGCGCGGTGCGGGCGGCGCTGGAGAGCGGCGAGCTGCCGTTCCGGCGCTGGGAGAGCTGGCGCCGGCTCCAGCGGGAGGTGACGTTCGAGAGCCGACGGCGGGAGACCCGGCTGGCCGCCCAGCGGCGGGGGAGCTGGCGGGGGGAGCGGCGGCGGACCGCGCGTCCGACGCCGCCGCCCGGGCCCGGGGGATTCTGACCGTGTGGGCGCGAGACGGTCGGGCGGGGCGTCACGCGCTCCGCCCGACCGTGCTGAGCTGGGGGAATGTGCGCGCGACGAAGTTTGTCGTACCTCAGGGCTAGAGTTGCCCAGGCGTATTTCTGCGCCTCGACAACCCTCGAAAACCGCTCAGACCACGCTCCGAGCGGACAGATCCGCCTCACATTCTTCTTCCGGGAGCACACGCACCGTGGCCGACCGACTGATCATCCGTGGCGCGCGCGAGCACAACCTGCGTGACGTCAGTCTCGACCTGCCCCGGGACGCCCTGATCGTCTTCACCGGGCTCTCCGGGTCGGGCAAGTCGAGCCTGGCGTTCGACACCATCTTCGCCGAGGGCCAGCGGCGCTACGTCGAGTCGCTGTCCTCGTACGCCCGGCAGTTCCTCGGCCAGATGGACAAGCCCGACGTCGACTTCATCGAGGGCCTGAGCCCGGCGGTCTCCATCGACCAGAAGTCCACCTCGCGCAACCCGCGCTCCACGGTCGGCACGATCACCGAGGTCTACGACTACCTCCGCCTGCTCTTCGCCCGGATCGGCGAGCCGCACTGCCCGATCTGCGGCGAGCGGATCTCGAAGCAGAGCCCGCAGCAGATCGTCGACCGGGTCCTCGCCATGGCCGAGGGCACCCGGTTCATGGTGCTCGCCCCGGTGGTGCGCGGCCGCAAGGGCGAGTACGTCGACCTCTTCGCCGAACTCCAGTCGAAGGGCTACGCGCGGGCCCGGGTCGACGGCGTGGTGCACCCGCTGACCGAGCCGCCCAAGCTCAAGAAGCAGGAGAAGCACACCATCGAGGTGGTCATCGACCGGCTCAGCGTCAAGCCGAGCGCCAAGCAGCGGCTGACCGACTCGGTCGAGGCGGCGCTCGGGCTCTCCAGCGGCATCGTCCTGCTCGACTTCGTCGACCTGGCGGAGGACGACTCGGAGCGGGAGCGCCGCTACTCCGAGCACCTGGCCTGCCCCAACGACCACCCGCTCGCGATCGAGGACCTGGAGCCGCGAGTCTTCTCCTTCAACGCCCCGTACGGCGCCTGCCCGGAGTGCACCGGCCTGGGCACCAAGAAGGAGGTCGACCCGGAGCTGGTCATCCCGGACCCGGAGCGCACCCTGCGCGAGGGGGCCATCCAGCCCTGGGCGAACGGGCACAACCTGGAATACTTCCTGCGCCTGCTGGAGGCCCTCGGCGAGGCCGAGCACTTCGACCTCGACACCCCGTGGCGCAAGCTGCCGTCCCGGGCGCAGAAGACGATCCTGCACGGCTCCGACGACCAGGTGCACGTCCGCTACCGCAACAAGTACGGCCGCGAGCGTTCCTACTACACCGGCTTCGAGGGTGTGGTGCAGTGGATCGAGCGGCGGCACTCGGACACCGAGTCGGAGTGGTCGCGGGACAAGTACGAGGGCTACATGCGGGACGTGCCCTGCGCGGCCTGCGGCGGCGCCCGGCTCAAGCCCGAGGTGCTCGCGGTCACCCTGGCCGGCAAGAGCATCGCCGAGGTCTGCAACCTCTCCGTCGGCGAGGCCGCCGACCTGCTCGCCGGCATCGAGCTGACCGACCGGCAGAAGATGATCGCCGAGCGGGTGCTCAAGGAGATCAACGCCCGGCTGAAGTTCCTGCTCGACGTCGGGTTGGACTACCTCTCCCTGGACCGCCCGGCGGGCACCCTGTCCGGCGGCGAGGCGCAGCGCATCCGGCTCGCCACCCAGATCGGCTCCGGCCTGGTGGGCGTGCTGTACGTGCTCGACGAGCCGTCCATCGGCCTGCACCAGCGCGACAACCACCGGCTGATCGAGACCCTGCTGCGGCTGCGCGGGCTGGGCAACACGCTGATCGTGGTCGAGCACGACGAGGACACCATCCGGGTGGCCGACTGGATCGTGGACATCGGCCCGGGCGCGGGCGAGCACGGCGGCCGGATCGTGCACAGCGGCTCGGTGCCGGCCCTGCTGGAGAACGAGGAGTCGGTCACCGGGGCGTACCTGTCGGGGCGGAAGGTGATCCCGACGCCGGCCGGGCGGCGGCCGCAGACCCCGGGCCGGGAGCTGGTGGTGCACGGGGCGCGCGAGCACAACCTGCGCAACCTCACCGTGAGCTTCCCGCTCGGCCAGCTCATCGCGGTCACCGGGGTCAGCGGTTCCGGCAAGTCGACCCTGGTCAACGACATCCTCCACGCGGTGCTGGCCAACCAGATCAACGGCGCCCGGCTGGTCCCCGGCCGGCACACCCGGATCAGCGGACTGGAGCACGTGGACAAGGTCGTCGGCGTGGACCAGTCGCCGATCGGGCGGACCCCGCGGTCGAACCCGGCCACCTACACCGGCGTCTGGGACCACATCCGCAAGCTCTTCGCCGAGACCACCGAGGCCAAGGTCCGGGGGTACGGCCCGGGCCGGTTCTCGTTCAACGTCAAGGGCGGGCGCTGCGAGGCGTGCTCCGGCGACGGCACGATCAAGATCGAGATGAACTTCCTCCCGGACGTCTACGTCCCCTGCGAGGTGTGCAAGGGCGCCCGGTACAACCGGGAGACCCTGGAGGTGCACTACAAGGGCAGGACGGTTGCCGAGGTGCTGGACATGCCGATCGAGGAGGCGGCGGAGTTCTTCTCCGCCATCCCGGCCATCCACCGCCACCTCAAGACCCTGGTCGACGTCGGTCTCGGGTACGTCCGGCTGGGCCAGCCGGCCCCGACCCTGTCCGGCGGCGAGGCGCAGCGCGTCAAGCTCGCCTCCGAGCTGCAGAAGCGCTCCACCGGGCGGACCGTCTACGTGCTCGACGAGCCCACCACCGGCCTGCACTTCGAGGACATCCGCAAGCTGCTGATGGTGCTGGAGGGCCTGGTCGACAAGGGCAACACGGTGATCACCATCGAGCACAACCTCGACGTGATCAAGACGGCCGACTGGATCATCGACATGGGCCCGGAGGGGGGCCACCGGGGCGGCACGGTCCTGGCGACCGGCACCCCCGAGGAGGTCGCCGAGGTGCCGGAGAGCCACACCGGGCAGTTCCTCCGCCCGATGCTCAGGCTCGACGGCGAGGCGAAGGGCGCCGCCGCGGCCACCACCCGGGCCGCCAAGGCCAACGGCGTCACCCGGTCGCGGAGCAGCCGCAAGGTCCCCGCCGGGGCACGCTGACCCGGGCGTACGACGGGCGGGCCGGGACAACCGGCCCGCCCGTTTTCGGTGTCCATGTCGTGACGCGTCAGTATGAACCGTGCGCGACCGGGTTGCGTGTCCCCCAGTGTGGCCGCAGATCATGACAGGCGACAGCCGAGAGAAAGGCCGGACATGAGTGACGACCAGGAGTTGACCGGGCCGGGTACGCGGACACGCCGGGCCCTGCTCGCGGGCGCCGGCGCGGTCGGCGCGGCGGTGGTACTGGCCGCCTGCGGCAGCGACGACCAGGGCTCGGGCACCTCCACGCCCACCAGCGGCGGCCCCGGCGCGACCGGCGCCGGCGACGCCGAGGGCGGCAACCGGGACAGCACCGGTCCACTGGCCCGGACCACCGACATCCCGGTCGGTGGCGGGGCGGTGTTCGCCAGCAAGGGCGTGGTGATCACCCAGCCGAAGGCGGGGGAGTTCAAGGGCTTCGACCCGATCTGCACCCACCAGGGCTGCCCGGTGTCGAACGTCGACGGCGGCACGATCAACTGCACCTGCCACGGCAGCAGGTTCTCCATCGAGGACGGCTCGGTGAAGCAGGGCCCGGCCACCCGGCCGCTGGCGTCGAAGAACCTCAAGGTCACCGGGGAACAGATCACCCTGGCCTGACCGGTCCGCCGCGCCTCCCCGGCCCGCGGGCGTCGGACCGGGGGAGCGCGCGGCGGCGGTGGCCTGTCGGGGGCGCGGACTAGGCTTGCTGACGTGGCTGACCCCTCGACCTACCGTCCCGCGCCCGGCACGATCCCGGAGTCGCCAGGGGTCTACCGCTTCCGCGACGGCACCGGTCGGGTGATCTACGTCGGCAAGGCGCGAAACCTGCGCAGCCGGCTCAACTCCTACTTCGCCGACCCGGTCAACCTGCACCAGCGCACCCGGCAGATGGTCTTCACCGCCGAGTCGGTGGACTGGATCACCGTCGCCACCGAGGTCGAGGCGCTCCAGCAGGAATACACCTGGATCAAGCAGTACGACCCGAAGTTCAACGTCCGCTACCGCGACGACAAGTCGTACCCGTACCTGGCGGTCACGCTGGACGAGGAGTACCCGCGGCTGCAGGTGATGCGGGGCGCCAAGCGCAAGGGGGTGCGCTACTTCGGGCCGTACTCGCACGCCTGGGCGATCCGCGAGACGCTGGACCTGCTGCTGCGGGTCTTCCCGGCGCGGACCTGCTCCTCCGGGGTGTTCAAGCGGGCTGGCCAGGTGGGGCGGCCGTGCCTGCTGGGCTACATCGGCAAGTGCTCCGCGCCCTGCGTCGGCAGCGTCACCGCCGAACGGCACCGGGAGATCGTCAACGGCTTCTGCGACTTCATGGGCGGCCGCACCGACACCATGGTCCGCAAGCTCGAACGGGAGATGTTGGAGGCCAGCGAGCAGCTCGAGTTCGAGCGGGCGGCCCGGCTGCGCGACGACATCGCGGCGCTGCGGCGGGCCATGGAGAAGCAGACCGTGGTGCTCGGCGACGGCACCGACGCCGACGTGGTGGCCTTCGCCGACGACCCCCTGGAGGCCGCCGTCCAGGTCTTCCACGTCCGCGACGGGCGGGTGCGCGGCCAGCGCGGCTGGGTGGTGGAGAAGACCGAGGAGGTCACCACCGGCGACCTGGTGCACCACTTCTGCACCCAGGTCTACGGCGGCGAGCAGGGCGAGGCCGACGTCCCCCGCGAGCTGCTCGTCCCCGAGCTGCCCGGCGATGTGGACGCGCTCGCCGACTGGCTCTCCACCCGCCGGGGCAGCCGGGTGTCGCTGCGGGTGCCGCAGCGCGGCGACAAGCGGTCCCTGCTGGAGACGGTGGAGCGCAACGCCAAGGACGCGCTCGCCCGGCACAAGCTCAAGCGCGCCGGCGACCTGACCACCCGCAGCAAGGCCCTCGACGAGATCGCCGACGCGCTCGGCATGCGCACCTCGCCGCTGCGGATCGAGTGCTTCGACGTCTCCCAGATCCAGGGCACCGACGTGGTCGCCAGCATGGTCGTCTTCGAGGACGGGCTGCCCCGCAAGAGCGAATACCGGCGGTTCATCGTCCGTAACGCCACCGATGACCTCTCCGCCATGTCCGAGGTGCTGCGCCGTCGCTTCGCCCGTTACCTCGACGCCCGTGCCGAGACCGGCGAGATCGGCGAGGAGACCGCCGGCGACCCGGACCGGCCGGGCATCGACCCCACCACCGGCCGGCCGCGCAAGTTCGCGTATCCGCCGCAGCTGGTCGTCGTCGACGGTGGCGCCCCGCAGGTGGCGGCGGCCGCGCAGGCCCTCGCCGAACTGGGCATCGACGACGTGGCGCTCTGCGGCCTGGCCAAGCGGCTGGAGGAGGTCTGGCTGCCCGACGACGACTTCCCCGTCATCCTGCCGCGCACCTCGGAGGCGCTCTACCTGCTCCAACGCGTACGGGACGAGGCGCACCGGTTCGCCATCACCTTCCACCGCCAGCGCCGCTCCAAGCGGATGACCGAGTCGGCGCTCGACAACATCCCCGGCCTCGGCGAGGTACGCCGCAAGGCGCTGCTGCGGCACTTCGGCTCGCTCAAGCGCCTCTCCGCCGCCACCGTCGAGGAGATCACCGAGGTGCCCGGCGTGGGCCGGCGTACCGCCGAGGCGATCCTCGCCGCCCTCGACGAGAACGCCAGGCCCACCCCCACCGCCTGACCGTCGCGCCCTGGCCGAGCGCCGAGATCCGCACGAGATCGGCGAAAGCGCTGCCTCCCGGCGGCTGGAGGCAGCACTTTCAGGGAGGTTGCGCAGATCTTGGGGGCGAGCCCCGGGTGGGACGGCCGGTCCGGGTTCGGGTTCGCCGGTGGTGGGCGTTTGGGGTGAATGTCCGGGTGGGCGTCCGACCCGTGCGGTTGTGCCTGTGCGTTGATCGACTCTTGGTGCCGCAAGCGGCGCTATCCGGGGCGGTGGAGGCGCCGATATGCCGCGGCCCGAGTCGATCACCCCTGACAGACACCGCACGCGTCGAATGTCCGGATCGCCGGGGCGGGGATGTCCTCCGCCGGCCCCGGATGGGTGGTTCGTGGGCGGGTGTCGCGTGGTCGGGGCCACTCGCACGGCGGAATCATGCCGGGGGCGGGGTCGTTGAACATGGCAGACCGCGCGGCAACCCCCGCCCCCACGGGCGCGGCGGGCCGCCGGTCGGAATGACCGGCCACCGGCCGTCGTTACCTCCCCCGGACCGCGAACACTGGTCCCGCCGGTGAGGCCACCGGGAATCACCCCCGGCCCCCGGTCGTTACACCCCCGGGCCACCCGAGCAGGTCACCCCCGACCGCCGGGCCCGCCCCTCCCAAGACCTTTTCACGCGGCACCACCGCACCCCCTTCGCGGCCGCCGCGAAACCCCCGAATGGAAGGCGTGACTCATCATGGCCACCACTCTGCTTCGCAAGACCGTCCTGACCGCTGCCGGCTTCGCCGCCACCGCCGGCGGGATCGCCGGCCCCGCCATCGCCGCGCACGCCGCCGAGGCCAAGCCGACGGCGCAGGTGCAGACCGAGCGCAAGCCCGGCGGCGAGCGGGAGCTCAACGTCCGCTACGAGGCGCAGCCGAACTTCTACTACTGCGGCCCCGCCGCCACCCGCAACGCCCTCTCCGTCCAGGGCAAGGCCATCGACGTGGACGCCATGGCCAAGGAGATGGGCACCACCGAGGCCGGCACCAACTCCATCAACGACATCACCCCGGTGCTGAACAAGGAGACCGGCCGCAACGCGTACCACAGCACCGAGATGCCGGTGGACAAGGTCGACGCCAAGCACGTCGAGCAGCTGCGCGCCGACATCGTCAAGGCCGTGGACGACGGCCGGGCCGTGGTGGCCAACATCGCGGGCACCGCGACCGACACCGACGGCAACACCCACTCCTTCGAGGGGGGCCACTACATCAGCGTGGTCGGCTACCGCGACGGTGGGAAGGTCGTGACGATCGCCGACTCCGCCAACCCGGACATGGCCTCGTACCGGATCGACGTGGACGCCCTGGCGCACTGGATCGCCAGCCGCGGCTACAGCTCCTGACGCTGAGGCAGTGACGAAGGGCCCGACCCCATCACGGGGTCGGGCCCTTTCGGCTTGTCTCAGGACTCGGCGAGGACCGCGAGGATCGCCTCGCCGTACTTGGCGAGCTTGTTCTCGCCGACACCGTTGATCCGGGACAGCTCGGCCAGGGACGCGGGCGCGTCGGCGGCGACCTGCCGCAGGGTGGCGTCGTGGAAGATCACGTACGCGGGAACGCCCTGCTCCTTCGCGGTGGCCGCCCGCCAGGCGCGCAGCCGTTCGAAGACTGGCACCGCGGCCGGGGCGAGGTCGGCGACGACGGTCGCCGCGCCGCGCGGCTTGGCGGACCGGGTGGACGCGGGCCGCTCCGGCTCGCGCCGCAGGGTGACCGTACGCCGGCGGCCCAGCACCTCGCCGCTGGCCTCGGTGAGCGCGAGGGTGCCGTAGTCGCCCTCGACGGCGAGCAGGCCCTCGGCGAGCAGCTGCCGGACCACCCCTCGCCACTCCGCCTCGCGCAGCTCGGCGCCGATGCCGAAGGTGGTCAGCGAGTCGTGGCCGTACTGGTCGATCTTGTCGGTGCGCTTGCCGAGCAGGATGTCGATGCTGTGCCCGGCGCCGAACCGCTGGTTGCGCTCGCGGTCGAGCCGGTAGACGGTGGAGAGCAGCTTCTGCGCGGCGACCGTGCCGTCCCAGGACTCCGGCGGCTCCAGGCAGGTGTCGCAGTTGCCGCAGCCACCGGTGTCGGTCTCGCCGAAGTATTCGAGGAGTTGGGCGCGGCGGCAGCGGACCGTCTCGCAGAGGGCGAGCATCGCGTCCAGGTGGGTGGCGAGGTTGCGCCGGTGCGCCAGGTCGCCCTCGGACGTCTCGATCATCTTGCGCTGCTGCACCACGTCCTGGAGCCCGTACGCGAGCCAGGCGGTCGACGGCAGCCCGTCCCGCCCGGCGCGGCCGGTCTCCTGGTAGTAGCCCTCCACCGACTTGGGCAGGTCGAGGTGGGCGACGAAGCGTACGTCCGGCTTGTCGATGCCCATGCCGAAGGCGATGGTGGCGACCATGACCAGCCCGTCCTCCCGGAGGAAGCGCTGCTGGTTGGCCGCCCGGGTCGTCGCGTCCAGCCCGGCGTGGTAGGGCAGCGCCGGGATGCCGTTCTGCACCAGGAAATCGGCGGTCTTCTCCACCGAGGCGCGGGACAGGCAGTAGACGATGCCGGCGTCGCCCGGGTGCTCGTCGTGCAGCAGGCCGAGCAGTTGCTTGCGCGGCTCCCGCTTCGGCGCGATCCGATACTGGATGTTGGGCCGGTCGAAGCTGGCCACGAAGTGCCGGGCGTCGGTGAGCTGGAGCCGGGTGGCGATCTCGGTGCGGGTGGCCCGGGTCGCGGTGGCGGTCAGCGCGATGCGCGGCACCCCCGGCCACCGCTCGTGCAGCATCGACAGGTTGAGGTAGTCCGGGCGGAAGTCGTGCCCCCACTGCGACACGCAGTGCGCCTCGTCGATCGCGAACAGCGCGATCCGGCCCCGCTCCAGCAGGGCGACGGTGGAGCGGACCGCGAGTGCCTCCGGCGCGAGGTAGAGCAGGTCCAGCTCGCCGGCGAGGAAGGCCGCCTCCACCCGGCGCCGCTCGGTGAGGTCCTGGGTCGAGTTGAGGAAGCCGGCCCGGACGCCGACGGCGGTGAGCGCGTCGACCTGGTCCTGCATCAGCGCGATCAGCGGTGAGACGACCACCGCGACGCCGTCCCGCACCAGCGCCGGGATCTGGTAGCAGAGCGACTTGCCGCCACCGGTGGGCATCAGCACCAGCGCGTCGCCGCCGGCCACCACGTGCTCGACGACCTCCTGCTGGAAGCCGCGGAAGGCGTCGTACCCGAACACCCGGTTGAGCACCCGCAGCGCGTCCTCGGTCCGCTGACCGGTGGGGGAGACCATCCGCGCAGTCTACGAGCGTCCCCCGACACCGCCCGACCAGCGACGAGCGCGTCGCGGCCCGGGACCCGGCGATCGCCGGCCGCGACACCGGCAAATCGGGCAACTGCGTGTTCCGGTCGTCACCCCGTGGAATCCCGGACGGGTGTGCAGCCGTTAGAGTCGCTGACTGACCATGCGCGGCCGAACGGCCGCGGCGCCACGGCTTGGGGGTAACGGGTGAGCGAGGCGCGGACGGGCGACCTGGTGCCGACCGGTACGGAGAAAGCCCTCGGACAGCCGGCGCCGGCCGAGGCGGAGACCACCCTGGTGGTGGTCACGGGCCTCTCCGGCGGCGGCCGCAGCACGGTGGCCCGGGCGTTGGAGAACGTCGGCTACTACGTGGTCGACAACCTGCCCCAGGCGCTCCTGCTCGACATGGCTGAGCTGGCCTTCAAGGCCGGCGGCGCGGCCCGGCGTACGGCCATGGTGCTGGACGTGCGCTCCCGCGCCTTCTCCACCGATCTGGCCGGGGCGATCCGGGAGCTGCGCGAGCGCGGCTTCCAGCCCCGGGTGGTCTTCGTCGACGCCGACGACGACGTGCTCATCCGCCGGTTCGAGAGCGTCCGCCGGTCCCACCCGCTGCAGGGCGACGGCCGGCTGGCCGACGGCATCGCCGTCGAGCGCGCCCTGCTGGAGGAGGCCCGGGACCAGGCCGACGTGATCATCGACACCAGCCACCTCAACGTCAACCAGCTCCGTCGCCGGGTCGAGGAGCTGTTCGGCGGGGAGGACTCCCGCCGGCTGCGGATCACCGTGCTCTCCTTCGGCTTCAAGTACGGCCTCCCGCCCGACGCCGACTTCGTGATGGACGCCCGGTTCCTGCCCAACCCGTACTGGGTGCCGGAGCTGCGCGAGCACACCGGGCGCGAGGAGGCGGTCAGCGCGTACGTGCTGGGCCAGGAGGGCGCGGACGCCTTCGTGGCCGGTTACGCGGACCTGGTCAACGCCACCACCGCCGGCTTCGAGCGGGAGGGGAAGCGCTACCTGACCGTCGCCGTCGGCTGCACCGGCGGCAAGCACCGCAGCGTCGCGATCGCCGAGGAGTTGGCCGCCCGGCTGCGCCAGTCCGGCATCGCCGCCAACCCCCAGCACCGGGATCTGGGGCGGGAATGACCCCGATCAGGGTGGTCGCCTTCGGCGGCGGGCACGGGCTCTCCGCGTCGCTGCGCGCGCTGCGGCGCTGCGTACCCGAACTCGACCTGGACATCACCGCGGTGGTCACCGTCGGCGACGACGGCGGCTCCAGCGGCCGGCTGCGCGCCGAGCGCGGCGGGCTGCCCCCGGGTGACCTGCGGCAGGCGCTGGTCGCCCTGGCCGGCGACCACCCGGCCACCCGGCGCAGCGCCGCGCTGTTCCAGCACCGCTTCGAGGCGGGCCTGGCCCACGTGACCGGCGGTGCGGCGGACTCGCTCGCCGGGCACGCGGTCGGCAACCTGCTGATCTGCGGGCTGATGGAGCTGCTCGGCGACCCGGTGGCGGCGCTCGACCACGCCGGCGCGATGCTCGGCGCGGTCGGCCGGGTGCTGCCGATGTCGCGCCAGCCGGTCGGCATCGAGGCTCAGGTGCGCGGCGCCGACCCGGCCCACCCCGACGAGGTACGCACGCTGCGCGGCCAGCACCAGGTGGCGGTCACCTCGGGGCGGGTCGAGTCGCTGCGGCTCACCCCGGCCGCCCCGGCGGCCTGCGCGGAGGCGCTGACCGCGGTACGCGACGCGGACTGGCTGATCTTCGGCCCGGGCAGCTGGTACACCAGCGTCCTGCCGCACCTGCTGGTGCCGGGGCTGGCCGACGCGATCGTGTCCAGCTCGGCGCGCCGGCTGGTGACCCTCAACCTGGTGGCGGAGAAGGAGACCCACGGGCTCTCCCTGGCCGACCATCTGGACACCCTCGGGCGCTATCTGCCCGAGCTGAAGGTGGACATGGTGCTGGCCGATTCGACGGCGGTGGGTGACCCCGAGGCGGTCGGGCGTGCGGCAGAATCGCTGGGTGCCCGGCTGGTCCTCGCCCCCGTCGCCGTCCCGGACGGCACGCCCCGCCATGATCCGGCCGCGCTGGGCGCCGCGCTGGTGCCTGTCCTGGGCGCCGATCGTTAGACACGTACGTAATCACCGGCGACACGCCGGAACCGGTCCGTGAGGGGGCGCACTGTGGCGATGACGGCTGCGGTCAAGGACGAGCTGAGTCGGGTCGACGTGCCCAAGCCCTGCTGCCGGCGGGCGGAGATGGCCGCCCTGCTGCGCTTCGCCGGCGGCCTGCACATCGTGTCGGGCCGCGTCGTGGTCGAGGCGGAGCTGGACACCGGCGCGGTGGCCCGGCGGCTCCGGCGGGAGATCGCCGAGGTCTACGGCTACCCGAGCGAGATCCACGTGCTCGCCTCGGGCGGGCTGCGCAAGGGCAGCCACTTCATCGTGCGGGTGGTCAAGGACGGCGAGGCGCTGGCCCGGCAGACCGGCCTGCTGGACGTCCGGGGCCGCCCGGTGCGCGGCCTGCCGCCGCACGTGGTGGCCGCCAACGTCTGCTGCGCAGTCTCGGCCTGGCGCGGCGCGTTCATGGCGCACGGCTCGCTCACGGAGCCGGGCCGCTCCAGCGCGCTGGAGATCACCTGCCCGGGGCCGGAGTCGGCGCTCGCGCTGGTCGGCGCGGCTCGCCGGATCGGCATCACCGCCAAGAACCGCGAGGTGCGTGGGGTGGACCGGGTAGTGGTCAAGGACGGCGACGCGATCGCCGCGTTGCTCACCCGGATCGGCGCCCACTCCAGCGTCCTGGCCTGGGAGGAGCGGCGGGTCCGCCGGGAGGTCCGGGCGACCGCCAACCGGCTGGCCAACTTCGACGACGCCAACCTGCGCCGCTCGGCCCGCGCCGCGGTGGCCGCCGCCGCCCGGGTCACCCGGGCGCTGGAGATCCTCGCCGACGACGCCCCCAACCACCTCACCTCGGCCGGCCGGCTGCGCCTGGAGCACCGGCAGGCCTCGCTGGAGGAGTTGGGCGCCCTGGCCGACCCGCCGCTGACCAAGGACGCCATCGCCGGCCGGATCCGCCGGCTGCTCGCGCTCGCCGACAAGCGGGCCCGCGACCTGGGCATCCCGGATACGGAAGCGGCCGTCACGCCCGACATGCTCGTGGTCTGATAGGACGGTGAGGCGTTGTGCTGCGGCAGTGATCTCCACCCGCCGCAGCGCGGCGGCGCGCGCTCGGATAAGGTCGCTGCGTACGGCAAGGGGGCCGGCACAGGCATCCCTCGCCGTGCTCACCGCCTCGGGCGGTCAGGTCCCCACGGACCGCGCGGCGGGGTGGCCGAGATGAACCGTCAACGGCCGGCTCCAACGGTCGGCGAACACATCTCCGCCGGCCGGGGTCTTACGCCGGCGGACCAGAACGCGAGGAGATGGGACCTGTGACCATCCGGGTTGGCATCAACGGCTTCGGCCGGATCGGCCGCAACTTCTTCCGGGCAGTGCTGGCGTCCGGCGCTGACATCGAGGTCGTGGCGGTCAACGACCTGACCGACAACGCCACGCTCGCCCACCTTGTCAAGTACGACAGCATCCTGGGCCGCCTCCCGCACGAGGTGAAGGCCACCGCCGACGAGATCACCGTGGGCGGCAAGTCCATCCGGGTATTCGAGGAGAAGGACCCGGGCAAGCTGCCGTGGGCCGAGGTCGGCGTGGATGTGGTCATCGAGTCCACCGGCTTCTTCACCGACGCCACCAAGGCGAAGGCGCACATCGACGGCGGGGCCAAGAAGGTCATCATCTCCGCGCCGGCGAAGAACGAGGACGTCACCGTGGTCATGGGCGTCAACCAGGACCAGTACGACCCGGCCAAGCACAACATCATCTCGAACGCCTCCTGCACCACCAACTGCCTCGCCCCGATGGCCAAGGTGCTGCACGACACGTTCGGCATCCAGCAGGGTCTGATGACCACCATCCACGCGTACACCCAGGACCAGAACCTGCAGGACGCGCCGCACAAGGACCTGCGCCGGGCCCGGGCCGCCGCGCTCAACATCGTGCCGACCTCGACCGGCGCCGCGAAGGCGATCGGTCTGGTCCTGCCGGACCTCAAGGGCAAGCTGGACGGCTACGCGCTGCGGGTGCCGATCCCGACCGGCTCCACCACCGACCTGACCGTCACGGTCGGCCGGGAGACCAGCGTGGACGAGGTCAACGCCGCGCTCAAGGCCGCCGCCGACGGCCCGCTCAAGGGCATCCTGGTCTACAACGAGGACCCGATCGTCTCCGCCGACATCGTCACCGACCCGGCGTCCTGCATCTTCGACGCGCCGCTGACCAAGGTGATCGGCAACCAGGTCAAGGTCGTCGGCTGGTACGACAACGAGTGGGGCTACTCGAACCGCCTGGTCGACCTGGTCAAGCTGGTGGGTTCGTCGCTGTGAGCATCCGCAACCTCGACGACCTGCTCGGCGAGGGGGTGTCGGGTCGGCGCGTGCTGGTGCGCGCCGACCTGAACGTCCCGCTCGACAAGCAGACCGGTGAGATCACCGACGACGGCCGGATCCGGGCCGTCCTGCCGACCCTCGGCGCGCTGGTGCAGGCCGGCGCCAAGGTGGTCGTCTGCTCGCACCTGGGCCGCCCGAAGGGCGCGCCGGACCCGGCGTTCAGCCTCCGCCCGGTCGCCGGGCGGCTCGGCGAGCTGCTGGGCGCCCCGGTCCACTTCGCCGAGGACACCGTCGGCGACTCCGCCCGGTCCACCGTGGAGGGCCTGGCCGACGGCCAGGTCGCCCTGCTGGAGAACCTGCGCTTCAACAAGGGCGAGACCAGCAAGGACGACGCCGAGCGGGGCGCCTTCGCCGACCAGCTCGCCGCCTTCGGCGAGGCGTACGTCGACGACGCGTTCGGCGCGGTGCACCGCAAGCACGCCAGCGTCCACGACGTGCCGGCCCGGCTGCCGCACGTCGCCGGGCGGCTGGTGCTGCGCGAGGTCGAGGTGCTCAGCAAGCTGACCGGCGAGCCGGACCGGCCGTACGTGGTGGTGCTGGGCGGCTCGAAGGTCTCCGACAAGCTGGCCGTGATCGAGGCGCTGCTGCCCAAGGTCGACCGGCTGCTCATCGGCGGCGGGATGTGCTTCACCTTCCTCAAGGCCCAGGGCCACGAGGTGGGCACCTCGCTGCTCGAGGAGGAGATGGTCGAGACCTGCCGCAACCTCATGGAGCGCGAGCCGGGCAAGATCATGCTCCCGGTCGACGTGGTGGCCGCGACCGCCTTCGCCCCTGACGCCGACCACGACGTCGTGCGGGCCGACGGCATCCCGAGCCACCGGCTCGGCCTGGACATCGGCCCGGAGACGGTGGCCGGCTTCGCCGCCGCCCTGTCCCAGGCGAAGACCATCTTCTGGAACGGCCCGATGGGCGTGTTCGAGATGGCCGCGTTCGCCAACGGCACCCGCGGGGTGGCCGAGGCGATCACCAAGGCCGACGCGTTCAGCGTGGTCGGTGGCGGCGACTCCGCCGCGGCGGTGCGCGCCCTCGGCTTGGACGAGTCGTCCTTCGGGCACATCTCCACCGGCGGCGGCGCCTCCCTGGAATACCTGGAGGGCAAGACCCTCCCCGGCATCGCGGCCCTGGAGAACTGAATGGCGAGCACCACCCGCCGGCCGCTGATGGCCGGCAACTGGAAGATGAACCTGAACCACCTCGAGGCCAACCTGCTGGTGCAGAAGCTGGCCGCGAGCCTCACCGAGAAGCAGCTCACCGACGTCGAGACGGTGGTCCTGCCGCCCTTCACCGACCTGCGTACCGTGCAGACCGCGGTGGACGGCGACAAGCTGCTGATCGGCTACGGCGCGCAGGACCTGTCGCCGTTCCAGTCGGGCGCGTACACCGGGGACATCGCCGGGCCGATGCTCGCCAAGCTGGGTTGCACCTACGTGGTGGTCGGCCACTCGGAGCGGCGGCAGTACCACCACGAGGACGACGCGCTGGTCAACGCCAAGGTGGCCGCCGCCCTGGAGAACGGCCTCACGCCGATCCTGTGCATCGGTGAGGGGCTGGAGATCCGCGAGCAGCTCAAGCACGTGCCGCACTGCTGCGACCAGCTCGACGGCGCGCTCAAGGGGCTCACCGCGGACCAGGTCACCAAGGTCGTCGTCGCGTACGAGCCGGTCTGGGCGATCGGCACCGGCAAGACGGCGACCCCCGAGGACGCCCAGGAGGTCTGCGGCGAGGTGCGCAAGCGGCTCGTCGAGACGTACGACGAGAACACTGCCGAGCAGGTCCGGATCCTCTACGGCGGGTCGGTCAAGGCGTCGAACATCGCCGCGATCATGGCCCAGCCGGACGTGGACGGGGCCCTGATCGGGGGCGCCAGCCTGGACGCCGAGGAATTCGCGCAGATCTGCCGGTTCCCGGAGCACATCGCCCGCTGATCGCTCGCTATCCTTGACGCTGCCCGTCCGCTGGCCGGTGCCACCATGCCCGACCAGCCCGGGCAGCTGATCGCTACGAGAGGACTGACCCCCGCCATGCCGATCGCGTTCGCGTACACGTTGATCGTGTTGTTGATCATCACGAGCATTCTGCTCACCCTGCTGATCCTGCTGCACCGAGGTAAGGGCGGTGGGTTGTCGAGCATGTTCGGCGGTGGCGTCAGCTCCAGCCTGGCCGGCTCGTCGGTGGCCGAGAAGAACCTCGACCGGTACACCGTTCTGGTCGGAATCGTCTGGTTCGCGTGCATCATCGGGATCGGGCTCTGGCTCCGGCTGCAGCTCAGCTCCTGATCCAGCGCGTCGAGTCGTACAATCTGCGCGCGGTCCGTCACGGACCGCGCGCAGTTTTGTTTTCCCGCTGCACCGCGTCGCCCGCCGCCCACCCCCGAGCG
This sequence comes from Micromonospora sp. NPDC051924, assembly GCF_055586005.1. Lineage (NCBI taxonomy): Bacteria > Bacillati > Actinomycetota > Actinomycetes > Micromonosporales > Micromonosporaceae > Micromonospora > Micromonospora sp. NPDC051924. Next base: position 72,562 of record NZ_JBVJJA010000019.1, on the reverse strand, counting down.
GCGGTCCCCTCCGACGACAGGAGCGAGCAGCCGTGCCGAGTGGCAACGTCATCCGCGGCACCCGGATCGGGTCCGCCCCCGAACGCTTCGACCAGCGCACCGAGCCGGCCCCCCGTCGCCCGGTCGTCTACTGGTGCCGCAACGACCACCGGGTCCAGTTCCTCATCGCCGCCGAGGCGGAGGCGCCCGCCACCTGGGACTGCCCCCGCTGCGGCGAGCCGGCCGGCCCCGACCCGGGCAACCCACCCGGCCGGCAGCGCGCCGAGCCCTACAAGACCCACCTGGCGTACGTCCAGGAGCGGCGCACCCCGGAGGAGGCGGAGGCCCTCCTCGCCGAGGCCCTAGACACCCTCCGCCGCCGCCGCGGCCAAGCCTGACGCGCCTCCGCGCGTCCCCAAGATCCGCGCATTTTCGCGGAAGTTGCTGCCTCCGGGCGCGCGGAGGCAGCAACTTCCCCGAAGTTGTGTCGCCCGGTTAGGTCAGCGCAGGCTGCGCGAGCGGGGCGGGACGTCGGCCGCGGCGGGCCGGTCCAGGAGCCAGAGGGTGCGGGTGACGCCGTGCACGCCGGCCGCCGGCAGCTGCACCGGACCGGCGCCGGCCAGCGCCATGCCCACCGCCCGGGCCTTGTCGGCGCCGGCCGCCACCAGCCAGACCTCCTCGGCCGTGTTGATCGCCGGCAGGGTCAGCGTGGTGCGCACCGGGGGCGGCTTGGGGCTGCCCCGGACCGCGCTGACCGGCCGGTTGTCGTGGTGCACCGGGTGCTCGGGGAAGACCGAGGCCACGTGCCCGTCCTCGCCGACACCGAGCAGCAGCACGTCGAAGTGGGGGAGCGCGGCGTGGCCCGGCCGGGCGGCCCGGGCCAGTTCCTGCGCGTACCCGGCGGCGGCCGTCTCCGGGTCGTTGCCGGCCGGCCCGTCCGAGGCGGGCATCGGGTGGATCCGCGCCGGGTCCAGCGGCACCACGTCCAGCAGCGCCGCCCGGGCCTGCGTCTCGTTGCGCTCCGGGTCACCGGCCGGCAGGAACCGCTCGTCGCCCCACCAGACGTCGACCCGGGACCAGTCGACGGCGTCCCGGGCCGGTAGCGCCGCCACCGCCCGGTACACCGCCGCGGCGATCCGCCCGCCGGTCAGCACCACCGACGCCTGGCCCCGGTCCGCCTGCGCGTCGAGCAGCTTCACCACCAACCGGGCCGCCACCGCCTGCGCCAGCAGGTCGGGGTCGGCGTGTACGGCGACACTCGCCTCACTCATCCATCGCGCCTTCGTGCTCCGGCCGCCCCACGGCGGTCACCTGTGCTGTCCGACCGCCGAGCGGTCCGTGCTGCTGCCCGCCGACCTCATTCGTTGGCGGTCGCGCCGGCATGCGCGGTAACGCCCGCCTCGGCGCGCTGGGCGGTCGCCGGATCCTTCCACACGTGCACCCGCCCGGCCGGACGCTGGTCCAGCCCGGTGAGGCCGGCGGCCGCCCCGAGCGCCTCCGCGTACACCTGGTCGGCGTCGAGGCGGCGCAGCTCCTCGGCCAGCTCGTCGCCGAGCGGGCGGCGGACCAGCGGCAGCGTACGGTCCTCCTGGCCGGTCCGCCGGAACCGCGCCACGCTCTCGTCCCGGGTGAGGGTGAGCTCGTCGCCGTTGGCGCAGCGCAGCTGCACCTCGCGCATCCGGGGGAACTCGTCGGTGTGCTCCCAGACCGGGTCGATGCCGAGCCGGGCGGTCAGCCAGCCGCGCATCAGCGCCGCCGTCGGGTCGGTCCGAGGGGCGACCACGGTCGCCTCGGTGACCTTCGCCTGCGCGGTGTCGAACGCCCCGGCGACCAGGGTGCGCCACGGGGTGATCCGGGTCCAGGCCAGGTCGGTGTCGCCCGGCGCGTAGTCGCGCGCCCGCTGTCGCAGCGCGGCGATCGGGTCGGCGGCCTGCGCCGAGTCGGTGATCCGCCGGTCCGACACCACGCCGAGGAAGTCGGTGGCGATCTCCTCCGGCGGCTCGCCGTGCCACCAGGTCACCACCGGCACGTCCGGCACCAGCAGCGGCATCACCACCGACTCGGCGTGCAGCGCCAGCCGGCCGTACATGCGCATGACCACCGCCTCGCACGGGCCGAGCCGGCCGCCGACGACGATCTCCGCGTCCAGCCGGTTGCGTTCCCGCTCGACGTCGGTGCGGACCACCACGAGCAGCCGGCACGGGTGGGCCGAGGCCGCGATGGTCGCCGCCGCCTCCGCCTCCCGCACCCGCTTCTCGTCCACCACGACGATCAGACTGAGCGCCATGCCGCTGGCCACGCCACCCGCGCTGCGCCGTTCGGCGGCGAGCGCCTTGACCACCTCGTTGCCGGTGGTGTCCCACAACCCGATCACGGGAGCCTCCTGGTTCGGTCGCAGTGCTCGGTCACGCTCTCCGCCAAGCCCGGCCCTCGTGGGCCAGCAACTCGTCGGCGGCCCGCGGACCCCACTCGCCGGCCCGGTACGGCTCCGGCTTGGTGCCCGTCCAGGCGTGCTCCAGCGGGTCCAGCACCTGCCAGCTCTGCTCCACCTCGGCGGCGTCCGGGAACAGCGTCCGGTCGCCGATCAGCACGTCCAGCACCAGCCGCTCGTACGCCTCGGGGCTGGACTCGGTGAACGCCTCGCCGTACTGGAAGTCCATCGCGATGTCGCGGACCTCCATGGTCGTCCCGGGCACCTTGGAGCCGAACTTCAGCACCACGCCCTCGTCCGGCTGGACCCGGATGACGAGCTGGTTGGGGCCGAGCGATTCCATGTCGGCCGCGTTGAACGGCAGGTGCGGCGCCTTCTTGAACATGATGGCCACCTCGGTGACCCGCCGGGGCAGCCGCTTGCCGGCCCGGATGTAGAACGGCACCCCGGCCCAGCGCCGGTTCTGGATGCCGAGCTTCACCGCCACGTACGTCTCGGTGGTGGAGTCCTGGGGGACGCCCTCCTCGTCGAGGTAGCCGACGGCGCGCTCGCCGCCGACCCAGCCGGGCAGGTACTGCCCGCGGACGGTGTCCTGGACGACGTCCTTCGGCACGGTGATCGCCTTGAGCACCTTCAGCTTCTCGGCCCGGATCTCGTCGGCGTCGAAGCTGGTCGGCTCCTCCATGGCGACCAGCGCGAGGAGCTGGAGCAGATGGTTCTGGAGCACGTCGCGGGCCGCGCCGGCCGAGTCGTAGAACCCGGCCCGGGTGCCGATGCCGACGTCCTCGGCCATGGTGATCTGCACCGAGTCGACGTACTTGGAGTTCCACAGCGGCTCGAACAGGTTGTTGGCGAACCGCAGCGCGAGGATGTTCTGGACCGTCTCCTTGCCCAGGTAGTGGTCGATCCGGAACACGTCCTGCCGGGTGAAGACGTCGTCGACCAGGTCGTTGAGCGCCTTCGCCGAGGGCAGGTCGTGGCCGAACGGCTTCTCCACCACCACCCGGCGCCAGCCGCCGGACTTGGCGTTGTCCGCCATGCCGGTGCGGGCGAGCTGCTTGAGCACCACCGGGAAGGCCGCCGGGGGGATGGAGAAGTAGAAAGCGGCGTTGCCGGCGATGCCGTGCGACTCGCGCAGCTCGTCCAGGGTCGCGGCGAGCTGGTCGAACGCGGCGTCGTCGTCGAACGAGCCGCCGACGAACTTGATGTTGCCGGCCAGCCGCGCCCACACCTCCTCGCGCCAGGGGGTACGGGCGTGCTTCTTCGCCGCCTCGTGGGCCAGCGACTCGAAGTCGCCGTCGCCCCAGTCCCGCCGCGCGAAGCCCAGGACCACGAAACCGGGCGGCAGCAGCCCCCGGTTGGCCAGGTCGTAGACCGCCGGCAACAGCTTCTTGCGGGCCAGGTCACCGGTCACCCCGAAGATCACCAGAGCGCACGGCTCCGGGATCCGCGGCAGGCGCCGGTCCTGGGGGTCGCGCAGCGGGTTCATGCTGCCTCCTCGCTCCGCTGATTCCACGTCATTCATCGTCACGTCCGTGTCCGTCCGGCAGCATCCAGCAGCTGGGCGACGCCCGCCGCCCGCTCGGTCAGGTGCAGTCGCAGCACCGTTCGCCCCCGGCGGGCCAGGGCCTGCCGGTCGCCGGCGGCCTGCGCCGCCTGAAGCTCCCCGAAGGTGTACGGGCGATCGGGCACCGGCAGATCATCCGTGACCGCGCCGGTCACCTGAAGGTAGCTGCCGGCCCGGGGGCCGCCCTTGTGGTACTGCCCGGTCGAGTGCAGGGACCGGGGACCCCACCCGAAGGTCACCGGGCGTCCGGTGGCCCGGGCCAGGGCCGGGCGCAGCCCGGCCACCGCCGCGTCGCCCAGCCGGTCGAGGTACGCCGTCACCGCCAGGTATCCGTCGTCGCCCAGCCCGTCCAGCAGCCACCGCAGCACGCCGACCAGGTCACCGGGGGCGTCGACCGGGGCGTACACCTCGACCGGACCGTCGGTGAACGACGGCGCCTCCGCGGGTGGCCCGGCGGCGAGGATGCGGGCGGTGTTCTCCTTGCTCTCGGCGACGTTCGGCTGGTCGAACGGGTTGACGCCGAGCACCACCCCGGCGACCGCGGTGGCGTACTCCCAGGCGAGGAAGTGGGCGCCGAGCGGGCCGTTGACCGCCAGGTCGGCGACGCCGGCGCCGGGGGCCTGGCCGGGGGTGAGCGCCCCGCCGTAGCTCACGGTGAGCACGTCCGGGGCGGTGGCGCCGGGGGCGTCGGGGGATTCCAGCACCACCGGCAGGATCCCCACCCCGTCCTTGCCGGTCGACTCGGCGAGCAGCTGCTCGGCCCAGTCGCCCAGCCCGTCGACGCCGGTGCCGTCCGTGGTCAGGGCGACGGTGGCCCGGCCCGTGGTGGCCGCCGCGCCGAGCGCCGCGCCGAGGGCCAGGGCCGGGTTGTCGCGGTTCCGCCCCAGCGACCCGGCGAGCGCGTCCGCGTCGTCCAGCAGGTCGGTCACCGCGACGCCGGCGAGGGCCGCGGGGACCAGGCCGAACGCGGTGAGCGCCGAGTACCGGCCGCCCACCTCCGGATCGGCGAGGATGGTGACCACGCCCATCTCGGCGGCGGTCGCCTCCAGCGGGGAGCCCGGGTCGGTGACCACGACGAAGTGCCGGGCCGCCTCCGCCTCGCTCATCCCGGCGTCCAGGAACGCCTGCCAGTACGCCCGCCGGTGGCTGTCGGTCTCCACCGTCGAACCGGACTTGCTGGAGATCACCACCACGGTCCGCTCCAGCCGGTCGGCCAGGGCGGCCCGGACCTGCCCCGGATCGGTGGTGTCCAGCACGGTCAGTGGCCGGCCCAGCGTCCGGGTGATCACCTCCGGGGCGAGCGAGGAGCCGCCCATCCCGGCGAGCACCACGTGATCCAGGTCGGCCAGCTCGGCGACCAGTTCGGCGAGCTGGGGGAGGAGGTCGCGGCTGCGCCCGTGGGTGTCCACCCAGCCGAGCCGGACCTTCGCCGCCTCCGCGTCGGGACCCCACAGGGTGGGATCCTTGGCGGCCAGCCGGGCCGGGACGTCCCGGTCGACCAGGGCCGCGCGCACCGACGCGGGCGCGGCCGCGTCGACCGCGCCCGCGCCGTGTACGGACAGCCCGCCGGCGACCTCCGCCGGACCGGCCAGCACGTCACTCATGTCCGGGCCCCGTCGTCGGGGGCGGGGACGGCGGGGCGCGACCCGGGGCGGTGCCCCGGGACGCGTCCGGCGCCGTTCGTCACGCGTTGCCCCCGGCCTGCTCGGCGGCCTGCGCGCTGCCCTTCGCGGCCCGGCCCGGCTGCCCGGCGCCCTTGGCCGCCTCGGTGAGCGACTTCTTGACCCCGTCCAGCAGCTCGAGCCAGCTCGCCTCGAACTTCTCCACGCCCTCCCGCTCCAGGGTGGCGATCACGTCCGACATGTCTACGCCGACGGCCTGCAGGTCGGTGAAGACCTTGCGGGCCTCGTCGTAGCCGCCGGTGACCGTGTCGGCGCGCGTCTCACCGTGGTCGGCGAAGGCGTGGATGACCGGCTCCGGCATGGTGTTGACCGTGCCGGGCGCGATCAGCTCCTCGACGTAGATGACGTCCCGGTAGTCCGGGTTCTTGGTGGAGGTGGATGCCCACAGCGGGCGCTGCGGGTGGGCGCCGGCCTCGGCCAGCTTCTGCCACCGGTCGGAGCCGAAGACCTCGCTGTAACGCTCGTACGCCAGCCGGGCGTTGGCCACGGCGGCCTTGCCGCGCAGCGCCTTGGCCTGGTCCGAGCCGATCTTCTCCAGCCGCTTGTCCACCTCGGTGTCGACCCGGGAGACGAAGAACGAGGCCACCGAGCCGATCTTGGACAGGTCGTGCCCGTTCGCCTTCGCCTGCTCCAGACCGGCCAGGAAGGCCTCCATGACCTGCGAGTATCGGTCCAGGCCGAAGATCAGCGTGACGTTCACGCTGATCCCCTGGGCCAGGGTGGCGGTGATGGCCGGCAGGCCCGCCTCGGTGGCCGGGATCTTGATGAACAGGTTCGGCCGGTCGATCAGCCACCACAGCGCCCCGGCCTCGGCGACGGTCTTCTCCGCCTCGTGGGCCAGCCGCGGGTCGACCTCGATGGAGACCCGGCCGTCCACCCCGCCACTCGCGTCGTACGCCGGGCGCATCACGTTGCAGGCCCACCGCACGTCGTACGTGGTGAGCAGGCGGACGGCCTCCTCGACGTCCACCCCACGGATGGCGAGGTCCTTGAGCTGCCAGTTGTATTCGTCGGCGTCGCTCAGCGCCTTGGCGAAGATGGTCGGGTTGGAGGTCACCCCGACCAGATGCTTCTCCCGCCGGAGCTGGTCGAGCCCGCCCGAGCTGAGCCGGGTCCGGGAAAGATCGTCGAGCCAGATCGCCACACCCGCGGCGCTCAGCTCACCAAGCCTGTCGGTCATGCCGTCCACGCTCCCCTCAGTTGCCGGTCGTGAAACCGGTGATGTCGCCCACCCGGGTCAGCGCCGCGTGCGCGGCGGCCACGATCCGGTCGGGGGTGAACCCGAACTGCTCGAAGAGCACGGTGTGCGGCGCGCTCGCCCCGTAGTGCTCCAGGCTCACGTTCTCGCCGCTGTCCCCGACGATCCCCCGCCAGGACATGGCGATGCCCGCCTCCACGCTCACCCGTGCCTTTACCCCGCGCGGCAGGACCGACTCCCGGTACGCCTCGTCCTGCGCGAAGAACCACTCCTGGCAGGGCATCGAGATGACCCGGGTCGGGGTGCCGTCGGCCTCCAGCCGCTCCCGGGCGGTGAGGCACAGCTGCACCTCGGAGCCGGTGCCGACGAGGATCACCTGCGGCTTGCCGGTGGACGCCTCGGCCAGCACGTAGCCGCCCTTGGCGGTGCCCTCGGCGCCGGCCAGCTCGGTCCGGTCCAGCGTCGGCAGCGCCTGGCGGCTGAGCGCCAGTGCGGTCGGCCGGTCGGTGTGCTCCAGCGCCTGCCGCCACGCCCAGGCGGTCTCGTTGGCGTCGGCCGGCCGGACCACGTCCAGGCCGGGGATGGCGCGCAGCGCGGTGAGGTGCTCCACGGGCTGGTGGGTCGGGCCGTCCTCGCCGAGGCCGATCGAGTCGTGCGTCCAGACGTAGACCACCGGCAGCTTCATCAGCGCGGCGAGCCGGACGGAGGGGCGCATGTAGTCGCTGAAGACCAGGAACGTGCCGCCGTACGGGCGGGTGCCGCCGTGCAGGGCGATGCCGTTGAGGATCGCGCCCATGGCGTGCTCACGGATGCCGAAGTGCAGGGTGCGGCCGTACTCGTCGCCCGGGAAGTCCTTGGTGGCGTGCTCGGCCGGGACGAACGACGGCTCGCCCTTCATGGTGGTGTTGTTGCTCTCCGCCAGGTCGGCGGAGCCGCCCCACAGCTCGGGCAGCACCGGGGCGAGGGCCTCCAGCACCTTGCCGGAGGCGGCCCGGGTGGCCACGCCCTTGGCGTCGGCCGGGAAGGTCGGCAGGGCGTCCGCCCAGCCCGTCGGGAGGGTACGGGTGGACATCCGCTCCCACAGCGCCTTGCGCTCCGGGTTGGCCTGCGCCCACGCGTCGAACGTGGTGGTCCACGCCGCCTGGGCCTCGGCGCCCCGGTCCATCACCTGACGAGCGTGCTTGAGGACCTCGTCGTCGACCTCGAAGGTCCGCTCCGGGTCGAAGCCGAGGATCTGCTTGGTGGCCTTCACCTCGTCGGCGCCGAGCGCCGAGCCGTGGATCTTGCCGGTGTTCTTCTTGTTCGGGGCGGGCCAGCCGATGATGGTGCGCAGCGCGATGAAGGAGGGACGGCCGGTCTCCGCCTTGGCGGCCAGCAGCGCCTGGTAGAGCGCCTCCACGTCCTCGTGGTAGTCGCCCTGGTCGGCGTCGCCACGGCGCCAGTCGACGGTCTGCACGTGCCAGCCGTACGCCTCGTAGCGGGCCGCGACGTCCTCGCTCTTGGCGATGCGGGTGTCGTCCTCGATCGAGATCTCGTTGTCGTCGTAGATCAGGCAGAGGTTGCCGAGCTGCTGGTGGCCGGCGAGCGCGCTGGCCTCGTGGCTGATGCCCTCCTCGATGTCGCCGTCCGAGGCGATGCACCAGATGTCGTGGCGGAACGGGGAGTCGCCGCGGTCCGGCTCGGGGTCGAAGAGGCCGCGCTCGCGGCGGGCCGCCATGGCCATGCCGACCGCGTTGCCGATGCCCTGGCCCAGCGGGCCGGTGGTGGTCTCGACACCGGGGGTGTGGCCGTGCTCGGGGTGACCCGGGGTGAGCGAACCCCACTGACGCAGCGCCTTGAGGTCATCCAGGGCCAGCGGGTAGCCGGAGAGGAAGAGCTGGATGTAGAGCGTCAGGCTGGAGTGGCCGGCGGAGAGCACGAACCGGTCGCGGCCGGGCCAGTTCGGGTCGGCCGGGTTGTGCCGCATGACCCGGTTGAAGAGCAGGTACGCCGCCGGGGCGAGGCTCATCGCCGTGCCCGGGTGGCCGTTGCCGGATTTCTCCACGGCGTCCATGGCCAGCACGCGGACCGTGTCGACGGCCCTGCGGTCGAGGTCGGACCAGTTGAGAGCGGGAAGCTCGGGTCGGTTGGCAGCCACGATGGTTGTGCTCCTCGGCAGATGGGCGGAACCCTCACTGATGACCCTATCGAGCGTCCCTAAACGTCCGCCCGGGGATCTCTGCATGGTGTTCTGTACGCGTCCGACCGGATCGGTCGTTCACCGTCGGGTGTGACGGCCCGCACCGTTGTCGGGTCTGCGGGGCAGCCAAAACGACGCCGCGTAGTGTGTGGGGCGGTGTGTGGACCCGCCCAGGGCCGCCACCGACCCCGACCTCCCCCGCCGAAGCCGGAAGGTGGCAATCCGTGAGCATGATCACCGAGCGCCCCGTCAGCAACTCTGCCGGGCAGCCGCCGGTGCGCACGGTGGCGGAGGCGTCGGCGACCGGGCGGCGGGACGTGCGGGCCGTGGTGGCCGCGTACGTGGCCCTCACCAAGCCGCGGATCGTCGAGCTGCTGCTGGTCACCACGGTGCCGGCGATGATGCTCGCCGACGGCGGGCTGCCCTCGCTCTGGCTGGTGGCGGTGGTGCTGGTCGGCGGTTCGCTCGCCGCCGGTGCGGCCAGCGTGCTCAACTGCTACATCGACCGGGACATCGACCAGTTGATGCGGCGCACCAAGCGCCGGCCGTTGCCCGCGCACACCGTGTCGCCGCGCAACGCGCTGGTCTTCGGACTGGTGCTGGCGGTCGTCTCGATCGTGCTGATGGCCGCGTTCACCAACTGGCTGGCGACCGCGCTGACGCTGGCCGCGATCGCCTACTACGACCTGGTCTACACGCTCTGGCTCAAGCGGACCACGGCGGCCAACACCTTCTGGGGCGGCGCCTGCGGGGCGGCCCCGGTGCTGATCGGCTGGGCCGCGGTCACCGGCTCGCTGGCCCCTGCCGCGTGGGGGCTCTTCGCGGTGGTCTTCTTCTGGCAGATGCCACACTTCTACGCGCTGGCGATCAAGTACAAGGCCGACTACGCCCGGGCCGGCATCCCGATGCTGCCGGTGGTGGCCTCGGTCCGCCGGGTAAACGCCGAGATCATCATCTTCTCCTGGCTGACCCTGCTCTCGTCGCTGGCCGTCTGGCCGCTGGGCATGAGCCCGATCTACGGGGTCACCGCGCTGGTGGTCGGCGGCATCTTCGTGGTGGAGGCGCACAAGCTGTGCCGGCGCGCGGCGCGCGGCGAGGCGGTCAAGCCGATGCGGCTGTTCCACTGGTCCACCACCTACCTCACGATCCTCTTCGCGGCCGTCGCGCTTGACGCCCTGGTGTAGGGGTCTGTTCCGCACTGACCGGGATGGATGAGTTCCCGCAGGTGACGGATTCATCAGAATTTTTTTCGGCCTGAGCCAGGGCGGCTCAAGTGGGACAGACTGTGACGATCTTCCCTGTCCGCTTCGCCCGGATATAGCGGACATGTACGGGCGAATTACCTGTGGTCTTCCTTAAACCTGTAGGTAATTGGCATCACAATTAGTTCATCGTTCTCGCACACGTGGGTGGAACTCTGCTTAGGCTTCGCGTCATGGCAGATGGTTCCGATACGACGCTGACGGCTGACAAGACCGCCGAGCAGGCCCCCAACGGTCTGGTCGCGGGCATCAAGTCGTTCGCCGCCGGGCACGGCGGGGCGAAGGCGGTCATCGAGTACGTCGGCAAGCGCGGCGCGCGCATCGTCCTCGTGGGTGAGGACGGGGCGTGGGCCGACCAGTTCGCCGACGGCACCGACATCGCGCGGCAGGCCTGCGCCACGGCCGGGGTCGCCGTCGAGAACGCCTGGGAGCGTGAGCTGATGGACCAGATGCGGCCGAGCAACGACCTCTGGCGGTCGATGGCCCGACGCACGATGGCCCGTTGACATAAATTGACCAACCACCACCAGTCGACCCGGGGGGAACCCCGGGTCGCTCTCGTCACCTGTTCCGCCCTGCCCGACCTCGACCCGGACGACCGGCTCGTGCTCGGCCCGCTCGCCGCGCGCGGCGTCACCGCCGAGCCGGCCCGCTGGGACGACCCGGCCGTGGACTGGTCCGGTTACGACCTGGTCGTGCTCCGCTCGCCCTGGGACTACGCGCTGCGGCGCGACGAGTTCGTCGCCTGGGCGCGTACGGTCCCGCACCTGGTCAACCCCGCCGACGTGGTCACCTGGAACACGGACAAGCGCTACCTCGCCGAGTTGTCGGCGGCGGGCGTGCCGACCGTGCCGACCACCTGGGTCGAGCCGGGGGAGCGCTGGGCCCCGCCCGCCGACTCCGGCGAGATCGTGCTCAAGCCGGCGGTCAGCGCGGGCAGCCAGGACACCGGCCGGTACGACCTGGCCGACCCGGAGCACCGGAAGCTGGCCGAGGCGCACGTACGGCGGCTCTCCGCCGCCGGCCGGGTCACCATGGTCCAGCCGTACCTCGGCGCGGTGGACACCGCCGGGGAGACCGCGCTGCTCTTCCTGGCGAGGCCCGACGGCCTGGCGTTCAGCCACGCGATCCGCAAGGGGCCGATGCTGACCGGCCCCGACCTGGGCGTGGCCGAGCTCTACAAGGAGGAGCGGATCGACGCCCGGACGGCCACCCCCGAGCAGCTCGACACCGCGGAGAAGACCCTCGCCGTGGTTCCGGGCGGCACGGACCGGCTGCTCTACGCCCGGGTCGACGTGATCCCCGGCCGGGACGGCGCGCCCGTCGTGGTCGAACTGGAACTCACCGAGCCGAGCCTGTTCATCGGGTACGCCCACGGCGCCCCGGACCGCCTCGCCGCGGCGATCGCCACCCACCTGACCGCGGGCACCTGACCGACCGCCCCCGGGCGGGGCCTGATCGACCCCGGGTTGCGGCATCTCGGGGCCTCCGGGCCCGATGACACCCCCAGCTGCCGCAACCCGCGTCGGCCACTCGCCCGGCGGCGTCAGGGCACGTCCTGGTGGTTGCGGTGCCAGTGGCCGCCCACCGGCGGGGTGTCCAGGCGCACCGCGGCCTCGGCGTTGCCGACGAAGTCGTTGTCCTCCACCCGGCAGGACAGGCAGCTGCCCCGGCCGGTGACCCACAGCCCGTACGTCTGGGTCCGGTCGTCCCGGTGGTCCCAGATCCGGTTGGCCCGCACCGTGGCGGAGTCGAACGCGGCGTTGACGGCGATCCCGGCCCGGATCGGCGGCCCGTCCGGCAGCTCGTACCGCGCGCCGGGGTGCGGGATGTCCTCGTTCCAGCCGGTGACCGAGTCCGGTCGCACCTCGGCGAGGGTCAGCTCGGTGTCGGTGTTCGCGACGACCACGGCGGTGTGCGAGCCGACCCGGACGATCTTTCCCCGGTGCCCGTCGGGCGGCCAGTGTGCCGCCGAGTCGACCATCTTCCGGTCGCCGTAGCGCACCGACTCGCCCGCCCCGCTCGCCGCCGGCGCGCAGCGGCGGCCGTTGTTGCGGATCCGGTTGTTCACCACCGTGGCGTCGGTCATCGGCCGGTCGATCCGGATGCCGTCCAGCCCGTTCTCCCAGATCTCGTTGCCGTCGAGCACCACGTCGGCGGCCGGCCCGGTGAAGCCGTGCCCCAGGTCGTGCTCGTGGTACCCGTACCCGCCGTTGCGGCTGATCCGGTTGCCCCGGATCGTGTACGGCCCGGGGGAGTTGCCCATGCTGATCCCGTCCCCGACGTTGCAGTCGATCACGCAGTCGGCGAGCAGCCCGCCGCGCCCGGCGATGCCGGCCGTGCCGTTGGCCGAGACGTCGAAGCCGGCCTCCAGGTTGTCGCTGAGCGTGCAGCCCGTGACGATCAGCCCGTCGGTGCCCCAGTCGGAGATGCCGAACCGGTTGGCCTGGCTGTGGCAGCCAATGATGCGGTAGCCGCGCGGCGGGGGCCACCAGTCCTTCTGCAGCTCCAGGAAGATCCCGTTGGTGCCGTTGCCGACCGTGGTGCAGTTGGCGATGGTGAGCCGCTCCACCTCGCCCCAGCCGCCGACCCCGATGCCGATGCCGGCGCCGCCGATCTCCTCGCCGTTGTCCAGCCGGCCGCAGCCCACCGCGACCACCCCGTCGATCAGGCTGTCCTGGAGGAAGTCGCAGCCCAGGCCGCTCGCCCCGGTGTGGTGGATGTAGAGGTTCCGGAAGACCCCCCGGACCATGTACTGGATGCCCAGGCCCTTGGCGAGGTAGCAGTACTGGACCTGGCCCACCCCGGAGCCGTCGATCTCGAAGTCGGCGAAGGTGCAGTCCGCGATGTGCCGCTCCCGGCTGGCCCCGTGCTGCAGCACCGTCCAGTACGCCAGCGGCACCGGGGCGGCCCGGTTGCCCTCGTTGCTCAGCAGGAAGCGGGTCGCCGCCGGACCGGCGCCGATCAGGGACACCCCGCTGCGCCACACCGTGCCGGCGTCCCGGATCGAGTAGATCCCGGGCGGGCACCAGATCACCCGGGCCCGGCCGTCCGCGGCGTACCCGTCGCCCAGCCGGTCCACCAGGGCGGAGAGCGCCGGCTGGTCGTTGGTCACCCCGTCGCCGGTGAGCCCGAACTCCCGCGCGTCGCACCACAGCGGCGCGCCGGCCACGGGGGTGAGCCGCTGCGGGACGGCGGTGGACAGCCCTCTGGTGGACACGGGCGCTCCCCTCGGCGTACGGATCTCTCCGCCGCCGGGTTCCCGCCCGGTCCCGGGGTTAACGCCGGGCGCGGTGTCCCGGTGTCGGGTCAGGCGACCGCGGTGACCGGTTCGGCGGCCGGCGCGGGCCGCACCGGCGGCGCGACCGGACGGCGTTCCCGGGTCGACCAGAGCACCGCCAGGGTGGCCAGCAGCACCAGGCAGGAGCCGAGCATGTGCGCGGCGACCAGGACGACCGGCAGGTGGGTGAAGTACTGCACGAAGCCGATCAGTCCCTGGCCCAGCTCCACGGCGACCAGCACTGCGGCGGCCCGGGCGGCCCGGGTGGCGCGGACCGCGCGGAACGCGAGGACCATCGCCACCGACAGGCCGATGAGCAGGAACACCCCGTCGGCGTGCACCTGGGAGATCGCCTCGGGATCGAGCCCGTTGCGGGCCGCGCCCTGGTCGCCGGCGTGCGGGCCGCTGCCGGTCACCCAGGTGCCGACCACCAGCACCGCCGCGCTGACCAGGGTGGTGAGCAGGGCGAGGGTACGCAGCGGCGCCGGCACGGTGGGCGTCGCCGGCTCGTCCGGTTCGACGATGCGCCGCCAGAGGGCGTACGCGGCGGCGATGACCACCATCGAGGCGAGGAAGTGCAGCCCGACCACCCACGGGTTGAGGTGGGTCAGCACGGTGATCCCGCCGATCACCGCCTGCGCGGGGATGCCCAGGAGCACGGCGACCGAGAGCGGCAGCAGCCCGCGCCGGCGGGGGCGTTGGGCGAGCACGCCCAGCACCACGGCGAGCGCGATGATCCCCACCACGAAGGTGAGCAGCCGGTTGCCGAACTCGATCGCCCCGTTCACGCCCATCTCGGGGGTGGTGGTGTACGACCCGTCGGTGCACCGGGGCCAGGTCGGGCAGCCGAGCCCGGAGCGGGTGAGCCGGACGCCCCCGCCGGTGACCACGATCGCCACGTTCGCGATGATCGAGGTGTACGCGAGGCGCGCCAGCAGCGTCGGGGAGACCGGGAACCGGACGGAAGGCTTCACGGAGCGAATCCTACGCACCGTAGTGGATCCCGATCGGGTGACTCCGCCACCCCGGTGGTCGGGATCACCGGACCCCGGGTTTGCGGGCCCTCGGCGAATTACGTAACGTTGCCGTTGTGAAAAACGCGGCGCTCTCCCGAGGCCCGGTGACCCGTGCGGTCGCCAGCTCGGCCGCGTCCGCCGACCTCTCCACCCGGGACCGGGTCACCCAGCTCCTGCTGGAGCGGGGCGCGACCACCGCCGCCCAGCTCGGCTCGGCGCTCGGGCTCAGCCCGGCCGCGATCCGCCGTCACCTCGACGCGATGCTCGCCGACGGCGACGTGGTCGCCCGCGAGCAGGTCGTGCGGGGCAGCCGGGGCCGGGGCCGGCCGGCCAAGGTCTTCGTGCTGACGGAGGCGGCCCGGGTGCGCTGCGGCACCCACCACTACGACAACATGGCCACCGCGGCGCTGCGCTGGATCGCGCGCAACGGCGGTTCCGCGGCCGTGGAGGCGTTCGCCGCCGACCAGGTCGCCGCGCTGGAGGCGCGCTGCCGGGCCGCCATGGAGGACGCCGGCGACGACCCGCTGGCCCGGGCGGAGGCGCTCGCCGGGGCGCTCACCGCCGAGGGCTACGCTGCCAACGCGTCCACGATCGCCTCCGGCGGCCAGCTCTGCCAGCACCACTGCCCGGTGGCACACGTGGCCGCCGAGTTCCCCCAGCTGTGCGAGGCCGAGACGGCGGTCATCTCCCGTCTGGTCGGCACCCACGTGCAGCGCCTGGCCACCATCGCGCACGGCGACGGGGTGTGCACCACGCACATTCCCGCCCAGCCGCGTGCCCAGTCCGGTAACACCGTCACCACTGTGAGGACAGATAGATGACCGAGCAGATCGTCCAGCCCCTGACCCAGGAGGAGCAGCTCGCCGCCCTCGGTCGCTACGAGTACGGCTGGGCCGACCCCGACGTCGCCGGGGCGTCCGCCCAGCGCGGCCTCAACGAGGCGGTGGTCCGGGACATCTCGGCCAAGAAGAACGAGCCGGCCTGGATGCTCGACCTGCGCCTGAAGGGCCTGCGGCTGTTCGGGCGCAAGCCGATGCCGGCCTGGGGCGCCGACCTCACCGGGATCGACTTCGACAACATCAAGTACTTCGTGCGGTCCACCGAGAAGCAGGCCACCAGCTGGGAGGACCTGCCCGAGGACATCAAGAACACCTACGACCGGCTGGGCATCCCCGAGGCGGAGAAGCAGCGGCTGGTCGCCGGCGTCGCGGCGCAGTACGAGTCCGAGGTCGTCTACCACAAGATCCGTGAGGACCTCGAGGAGCAGGGTGTCATCTTCCTCGACACCGACACCGCGCTGCGCGAGCACGAGGACATCTTCAAGGAGTACTTCGGCACGGTGATCCCGGTCGGCGACAACAAGTTCGCCGCGCTGAACACCTCCGTCTGGTCCGGTGGCTCGTTCATCTACGTGCCGAAGGGCGTGCACGTGGAGATCCCGCTGCAGGCCTACTTCCGGATCAACACGGAGAACATGGGCCAGTTCGAGCGGACGCTGATCATCGTCGACGAGGGCGCGTACGTGCACTACGTCGAGGGCTGCACCGCGCCGCTCTACTCCTCGGACTCGCTGCACAGCGCGGTCGTGGAGATCATCGTCAAGAAGAACGCCCGGTGCCGCTACACGACCATCCAGAACTGGTCGAACAACGTCTACAACCTGGTCACCAAGCGCGCCGTCTGCCACGAGGGCGCCACCATGGAGTGGGTCGACGGCAACATCGGCTCCAAGGTCACCATGAAGTACCCGGCGGTCTACATGACCGGCGAGCACGCCAAGGGCGAGGTGCTCTCGGTGGCCATGGCCGGCGAGGGCCAGCACCAGGACGCGGGCGCCAAGATGGTGCACGCCGCGCCGCACACCTCCTCGACCATCGTGTCGAAGTCGATCGCCCGGGGCGGCGGCCGCACCTCCTACCGGGGTCTCGTGCAGGTGCTGGAGGGCTCGCACAGCAGCCGGAGCACGGTCAAGTGCGACGCCCTGCTGGTCGACACCATCTCCCGCTCCGACACCTACCCCTACGTCGACATCCGCGAGGACGACGTGTCGATGGGGCACGAGGCGACCGTCTCCAAGATCAGCGACGACCAGCTCTTCTACCTGATGAGCCGGGGGCTGAGCGAGGACGAGGCGATGGCGATGATCGTGCGCGGCTTCATCGAGCCGATCGCCAAGGAGCTCCCGATGGAGTACGCCCTCGAGCTCAACCGCCTGATCGAGCTCCAGATGGAGGGCGCGGTCGGCTGACCCGGCCAGCCCTCGCGCGGCCCGGACCCGTCGCGCCGCGTCGCGACCAGCCCGACCGACCCTCCGATTAATCGCTGAACAGACCAAGGAAGAGATGACTACCCAGGCTTCCGCGCCGCCCGCCACCAAGTCGCAGGCGCTCCGCTCGTACGACGTCGCCGACTTCCCGGCCCTGACCGGCCTGGAGGAGGAGTGGCGTTTCACCCCGCTCAAGCGCCTGCGCGGCCTGGTCGGTGGGACGCAGGCCGCGACCGGCGCGGTCCGCCACGAGTACGCCGACCTGCCCGAGGGCGTCACCGTCGACCGGATCGGCAAGGACGACCCGCGGGTGGGCAGTGTGCTCACCCCGTTCGACCGGGTCAGCGCACTGGCGTACGGCGGGGTCGAGCAGGCGCTGCTGGTGCAGGTCGCGCGGGACGCCGTGGTCGAGGCGCCGGTGAGCCTGCGGGTGGTCGGCGAGAGCGCCGACGCGCTGGCCTTCGGCCACACCTTCGTCGAGGTGGGCCGGTTCGCCGAGGTGACCCTGGTGCTGGAGCACGCCGGCTCCGCCACCCTCGCCGACAACGTCGAGGTGGCGGTGGCCGACGGCGCGAAGCTGACCCTGGTCACCATCGCCGACTGGGCCGAGGACGCCGTCCAGGCGCAGCACCTCAAGGTGAAGCTGGGCCGCGACGCCAAGGTCGTGCACGTGCAGGTGAGCCTCGGCGGTGACCTGGTCCGGCAGTACACCTCGGTGGAGTACGCCGAGCGCGGCGGCGAGGCCGAGCTGTACGGCCTCTACTTCGCCGACTCGGGGCAGCACCTGGAGCATCGGCAGCTGGTCGACCACACCGTGCCGGACTGCCGCAGCTACGTCGGCTACCGGGGCGCCCTGCAGGGCGACAGCGCGCACACCGTCTGGGTCGGTGACGTGCTGATCCGGGCCGAGGCCACCGGCACCGACACGTACGAGATCAACCGGAACCTGCTGCTGACCGACGGCGCGCGGGCGGACTCCGTACCCAACCTGGAGATCGAGACCGGCGAGATCGCCGGCGCCGGGCACGCGAGCGCGACCGGCCGCTTCGACGACGAGCAGCTCTTCTACCTGATGGCCCGCGGCATCCCGGCGGAGGAGGCTCGCCGCCTGGTGGTCCGCGGCTTCTTCGCCGAGCTGATCAACAAGATCCCGGTCGAGGAGCTGCGCGAGCGGCTCGGCGACGCGATCGAGGCGCGCCTGACCAAGGCCGGCGCCTGATGATCCGGATCTGCGCCGTCGAGGACGTGCCGAAGGGCACCGCGATCAGTGCCGACGTCGACGGCACCCAGCTCGCGATCGTGCACGGCGACGACGACAACTTCTACGCCGTCTACGACGAGTGCTCGCACGCCGCCGTGCCCCTCTCCGAGGGCGAGGTCGAGGGCTGCACGCTGGAATGCTGGCTGCACGGATCCCGTTTCGACCTGCGTACCGGCGAGCCCACCGGGCTGCCCGCGACCGAACCCGTTCCCGTCTACCCCGTCGAAGTCCGCGACGGCGACATCTACGTCAGCCTGACGCCGAGCAATGGAGTGACCCGATAATGAGCACCCTGGAGATCCGCGACCTGAAGGTGTCGGTCAAGCTGCCCGAGGGTGAGCTCAAGCCGATCCTGGCCGGTGTCGACCTGACCGTGAAGTCGGGCGAGACCCACGCCATCATGGGCCCGAACGGCTCCGGCAAGTCCACCCTGGCGTACTCGATCGCCGGTCACCCAAAGTACGAGATCACCGGCGGCTCGGTGACCCTCGACGGCGAGGACGTGCTGGCCATGTCCGTCGACGAGCGGGCCCGCGCCGGCCTCTTCCTGGCCATGCAGTACCCGGTCGAGGTGCCCGGCGTCTCCGTCGCCAACTTCCTGCGTACCGCCAAGACCGCCATCGACGGCGAGGCGCCGAAGCTGCGCACCTGGGCCGGCGAGCTGCGCGGCGCCATGGAGAAGCTCCAGATGGACCCGGCGTTCGCCCAGCGCAACGTCAACGAGGGCTTCTCCGGCGGCGAGAAGAAGCGGCACGAGATCGTGCAGCTGGAGCTGCTCAAGCCGAAGATGGCCATCCTCGACGAGACCGACTCCGGCCTCGACGTGGACGCGCTGCGTGTGGTCAGCGAGGGCGTGAACCGGGTCCGCGACACCGGCGACACCGGCCTGCTGCTGATCACCCACTACACCCGCATCCTGCGCTACATCAAGCCCGACTTCGTGCACGTCTTCGTGGCCGGCCGGATCGTCGAGCAGGGCGGCCCGGAGCTGGCCGACAAGCTCGAGGAAGCGGGCTACGAGCGGTACGTCGCCGGGGCCGGTTCGGCGCGGGCCTGAGCGAGCACCCGATGACCTCCATCGCGATCCCGGCGGGCATGCCGCAGTACGACGACGTGCCCCGCTTCGACGTGGCGCGGGTGCGGGCCGACTTCCCGATCCTGGACCGGGAGGTCAACGGGCACCGGCTGGTCTACCTCGACAGCGCCAACACCTCGCACAAGCCGCGGCAGGTGCTCGACGTGCTCGCCGAGCACTACGCCCGGCACAACGCCAACGTGTCGCGCTCGGTGCACACCCTGGGCACCGAGGCGACCGAGGCGTACGAGGGGGCGCGGGCGAAGGTCGCCGCGTTCATCAACGCGCCGAGCGTGGACGAGGTGGTGTTCACCAAGAACTCCACCGAGGCGATCAACATCGTGGCGTACGCGTTCTCCAACGCCTCGCTGCGCCCTGACGCCGACCCGCGGTTCCGGATCGGCCCCGGCGACGAGATCGTGATCTCCGAGATGGAGCACCACTCGAACATCGTCCCGTGGCAGCTCCTCGCCGAGCGGACCGGCGCGACCCTGCGCTGGTTCCCGGTCACCGACCACGGCCGGCTGGACGAGTCCGGGCTCGAGGAGCTGGTCACCGAGCGGACGAAGATCGTCTCGCTGGTGCACACCTCCAACATCCTCGGCACGGTCAACGCCACCGCGCGGATCACCCAGCGGGTCCGGGAGGTGGGTGCCCTGCTGCTGCTCGACTGCTCGCAGTCGGTGCCGCACATGCCGATGGACGTGGTCGACTACGACGTCGACTTCATCGTCTTCACCGGCCACAAGATGTGCGGTCCGACCGGCATCGGCGTGCTCTGGGGCCGGTCCGAGCTGCTGGCGGCGATGCCGCCGGTCATGGGCGGCGGCTCGATGATCGAGACGGTGACCATGGCACGGTCGACGTTCGCCGCACCGCCGGCCCGGTTCGAGGCGGGCACCCCGCCGATCGCCGAGGCGGTGGCGCTGGGCGCGGCCGTGGACTACCTCACCGGGGTCGGGATGCGCGCCATCCAGTGGCACGAGAAGGAGCTGACGGCGTACGCGCTGGACGCCCTCGCCACCGTGCCCGGGCTGCGGATCTTCGGCCCGAACGTGCCGGTCGGCCGGGGCGGGACGATCTCGTTCGCGCTCGGTGACGTGCACCCGCACGACGTCGGGCAGGTGCTCGACTCGCTCGGGGTGCAGGTGCGGGTCGGGCACCACTGCGCGAAGCCGGTGTGCACCCGGTTCGGCGTTCCGGCAATGACCCGGGCGTCGTTCTACCTGTACACCACGACGGAGGAGATCGACGCGCTGGTGGCCGGTCTCGAGCAGGTGCGGAAGGTGTTCGACTGATGCAGCTCGACCAGCTCTACCAGGAGATCATCCTGGACCACTACAAGCACCCGCACGGCCGTGGCCTGCGGGACGCGGGGGACCCGGACGCCCGGGTCGGCGAGGCGCACCACGTCAACCCGACCTGCGGCGACGAGATCACCGTGCGGGTGGCCACCGACGGCAAGGTGTTCACCGACATCTCGTACGACGGGATGGGCTGCTCGATCAGCCAGGCGTCGGCGAGCGTGCTGCACGAGCTGCTGCGCGGCCGGGCCGCGGACGACGCCGCGGTGGTGCACGAGGCGTTCGTCGAGTTGATGTCCGGGCGTGGCCAGGTCACGCCGGACGAGGACGTGCTCGGAGACGGGGTGGCGTTCGCGGGTGTCGCGCGCTATCCGGCCCGGGTGAAGTGTGCGTTGCTGTCGTGGATGGCGTTCAAGGACGCCGCGGCACGCGCCGGGGTGGGCGTGAGCCCGACGGAGGTGAAGGCATGAGCGAGGAGACCGCCACCACGCCGGCGGCCGGCGGCAAGGCCGCCGTCGCCGACATCGAGGAGGCGATGAAGGACGTCGTCGACCCCGAGCTGGGCATCAATGTGGTCGACCTGGGTCTCGTGTACGGCGTGCACGTCGACGACGACAACGTGGCGACGCTGGACATGACGCTGACCTCGGCGGCCTGCCCGCTGACCGACGTGATCGAGGACCAGGCCCGGCAGGCGCTGACCACCGGTCCCGGCGGGGGACTGGTCAACGACATCCGGATCAACTGGGTGTGGCTGCCGCCGTGGGGTCCCGACAAGATCACCGACGAGGGACGCGACCAGCTCCGCTCCCTCGGCTTCAACGTCTGACCGGCACCCGGTCACCCGTCGAGCGCGACACCCCTCGGGGCGTCGCGCTCGACGCGTTCCAGGGGAAACCGGGTGGCGGGGGTCGCGGGCGGGGCGGCAGGATGAGCGGGTGATCGAGGCGTACCCGAAGCAGGTCCCTGTCCGCGCGGCCACCGCCGCGCGTCGACAGCGCACCGCGCCCAGGTCCGCCTCGACCCGCCGCCCACCGTTGTGACCGGGGCGTTCCTCGCCGGTCTGGTGGCCGGCTACGGCGTCGCCGTGCCGGTCGGCGCGATCGCGATCCTCATCCTCGGCCTCAGCGCCCGCACCGGGTTCCGGGTCGGCGCGGCCGCGGCGCTCGCCGTGGCCACCGCCGACGGCCTCTACGCGGCGGTCGCCGCGCTCGGTGGTGCCGGCCTGGCCGGGGTCATCGCGCCGGTCGCCGGGCCGCTGCGGGTGGTCGCCGCGCTGGTGCTGCTCGGCCTCGCCGGCCACGGGCTGTGGCGGACCTGGTCCACGCGGCGGACCCGGGAGGTCGCGGAGGCGGCTGCGGGACGGGGGCTGAACAGCCCCGGCCGGGCCTACGTGGTGCTGCTGGGCCTGACCCTGCTCAACCCGGCGACGGTGGTCTACTTCGCCGCGTTGGTGCTCGGCCGCCAGGACACCGCCGATCCGGATCCGGCCGCCGCCGCGCTCTTCGTGGCCGGGGCGTTCCTGGCCTCGGCGAGCTGGCAACTGGTCGTCGCCGGCGGCGGCACCATGGTCGGCCGGGTGCTGGCCGGCCCACGCGGGCGCCTGGTCACCGGCCTGGTCTCCAGCGCCCTGATCGCCGCCCTCGCGGTGGCCACGCTGCTGCCCGGCTGAGCGACGCCCGCCGGCCCGACGACGGCCGCCATGTCGTACGGTCGTGCCATGAACAGCCGACCCGCGGCCGGGGGCGGCCGGTGGGTCGAGGTCGACCCGGCCCGCGTCGCCCGCTGGGTCGAGGGCTTCGCCGACCGGCACGGGCCGCCCACCAGCACCGTCGAGGGGTACGGTCTGCTGCTCGCCGCCCCGGACGGCGCGACCGCCGAGCTGCGCACCCCGCCCGGCGCCCGGCAGAGCGCGGACATACCCGGATTCGTGGCCGCGGCGGCGGCGCCCCGGCGGCTCGGCCTGCTGCTCGCCCGCAAGGGCGCGGTGGCGGTCGGGGTGGCCGACGGCACCGAACTCGTCGTCTCCAAGGTGGACACCCGGTACGTGCAGGGGCGCACCGCCGCCGGTGGCTGGTCCCAGCAGCGGTTCGCCCGCCGGCGGGACAACCAGGCGAAGGCGGCCCTGGGTGACGCGGTGGAGCTGGCCGTACGCCTGCTGCTGCCGGAGGCGGCGACCCTGGCGGCCCTGGTCTGCGGCGGCGACCGGCGGGCGGTGGACACGGTGCTGGCCGACCGGCGGTTGGCCCCGCTCGCCGCGCTGCGCGCGGACCGGCTGCTCGACGTGCCGGAGCCCCGGCACGCGGTGCTGGTCGGCGCGGTCGCCGCCGCCCGCGCGGTGCACATCCTGGTCCGCGACCCCGACCGCGACGCCCTGGGCTGATCCGGCAGGACCGTCGGGCCGAGGTTCGGGTCCGGACGCGGCCGTCGTCCAGGTCTGGTGCGTGGCTGCCCTTGCCGGGCTGGCCGTGCTCCGGCGGTCCTCGTCTGGCCGCCGGCCGTACGAGCCGTTCATCTCGTGGCAGAGGCTACGAACTTGATGACGTAGCCGACTCGCGTCGATCGATTCCGGCGCGGCCCGAGCCCGCGGTGGCGCGCGGTCACACCCGGTGCGCTGAGTCGTGCACGTCATCAAGTTCGTAGGCGGAACGAAGGCATGCCGGCCCTCGTCCGACCGACCGCGGCGTCGCCGCGCCTGCGGGAAGCGGCCGGCGCTCAGGCCGGGTCGAGCCGACCCAGGAACTCGTCCTGCTGGTCGGCGAGCGGGGCGGTCAGCGGCAGCGGGGTGAACCGGCAGGCGAATCGGAGGCCGTCGTCCTCGCCGTCCCCGGCGACGACGTGCGCCCACTCGCCGGCCGGCCCGCCGGTCGCCCGGAGCTGCACGTACGTGGTCCGGCGGGCGCGGCCGGTCACCGGGTGCGGGCGTTCGCTCACGCCCAACTCGGCGACCACCTCGACGCCGGTCAGCCCGGTCTCCTCGGCCACCTCCCGGACCGCGGCGTCGGCCGGCGTCTCACCCGGCTCCAGCCCGCCGGCGGGGACCTGGGTGCCGGCCTCGGGGAAGTCGAGGTGGTCGAAGACGAGCAGCTCGGGGCCGTGCGTGCCGGGTCGGACCACGTACGCGGCGACCCGGAGCCGGGGTGCGGTCATCGGGTCATCCTGCCCCGGCGCCGCCCTCGCCCGCTGCCCCTGGACAGGGCGGGACCCCGGCGACGGAGCGTCGCCGGGGTCCCGATGCCGACCCGGGGAGCGGGTCAGAGGCTGCCGCCGAAGGTGTCGCAGGCCTTCGGGTCGCCGGTCGAGTAGCCCTTGGTGAACCACTGCTTGCGCTGCTCGGAGGTGCCGTGGGTGAACTCGTCCGGGTTCACCGGGCGGCCGGCGCGCTTCTGGATGGCGTCGTCACCGATCTTCTCGGCGGTGTCGATCGCCTGCTGGATGTCCTGCTCCGTGATGCTCTTGAAGATCTTCTGGCCCTGCTCATCGGCGGTGCCGGTGGCGTTCTTCGCCCAGGCGCCGGCGTAGCAGTCCGCCTGCAGCTCCAGCTTCACCGAGAGCGCGTTGGCGCTGTTCGGGTCGCGCTGCTGCTGCCGGCGCATCTGCGCCTCGGTGCCGAGCAGGTCCTGCACGTGGTGGCCGTATTCGTGGGCCAGCACGTACGGCTGGGCGAACTCGCCCTCCGCGCCGAGCTGGTCGGCGAGCAGACGGTAGAAGGTGAGGTCGATGTAGACCAGGTCGTCGGCCGGGCAGTAGAACGGCCCGACGCCGGAGTCGGCCGCGCCGCAGCCGGTGTTCACGTTCTGGCTGAAGAAGACCGTCTTGGCCGGCTGGTACTGCTCGCCGAAGACCTCCGGCATGGCCTTGCGCCAGTACGCCTGGATCGAGTTCACGTAGAGGGTGTTACGGCAGTCCAGCTGCTGCAACCTGTCATTGGCGGAGCACTTCTGCTCCAGGGAGGTGTTGTCACCCTGGTCGGAGCCGCCGCCCCCGCTCATCGCGTTCAGTCCGAAGCCGCCGCCGACCAGGGCGACGAGCACGGCGATGATGATGCCCACGATCCCGCCCCGGCCGCCGCCGATCGGGATCGGAATGCCCATCCCGCCGCCTCCGCCGGACCCTCGCCGATCATCCACCTGGCTGGTGTCGATCCGCGCGTTCTCGTTCAGCTCCATGTTGACCCCGATCACCGATTAGTCCATGTGTGGTGGTTGCGGTACCGGACCGGGTCCGGACGACGTTTTCGGTACCCGATGATCTTGTCGGGTAATCCGGGGGGACCACCAGGGGCGGCCCGGTACACTTGGCCGCGTGCTGCGCTGCGAAGGCTGAACCGCCCCGCGCCGACGGGAACTGATGACCCGCCGGCGCTTTCGCGTGCCCTGAGTCAGCCTTTCCGGACCCCGAGAGCGAGTACCTCGAAATGATCACTGCCACCGGCCTGGAACTGCGCGCCGGTTCCCGGATCCTGCTGTCCGACACCACCCTGCGGGTGCAGCCGGGCGACCGGATCGGCCTGGTCGGCCGCAACGGCGCCGGCAAGACCACCACCCTGAAGGTCCTCGCCGGGGAGGGGCAGCCGTACGCCGGGCAGCTCGACCGGCGCAGCGCGATCGGCTACCTCCCGCAGGACCCGCGCACCGGTGACCTGGAGGTCACCGGGCGGGACCGGGTGCTCTCCGCCCGCGGGCTGGACGTGCTCATGGCGCAGATGACAGAGCTGGAGGCGAAGCTCGCCGAGGGCGCCGACGACGAGCGGCTGGTCCGCCGCTACGGCGCGCTGGAGGACCAGTTCGCCTCCCTCGGCGGGTACGCGGCCGAGGCCGAGGCGGCCCGGATCTGCGCCAACCTCGGGCTGCCCGACCGCGCGCTGGCGCAGACCATCGGCACCCTCTCCGGCGGCCAGCGCCGCCGGATCGAGCTGGCCCGGATCCTGTTCCGGGACGCGGGGGAGAACGGCGGCGGCATCCTGCTGCTCGACGAGCCCACCAACCACCTCGACGCGGACTCGATCACCTGGCTGCGGGGCTTCCTGGCCAACCACAAGGGCGGCCTGATCGTGATCTCCCACGACGCCTCGCTGCTGGAGGCGGTGGTCAACAAGGTCTGGTTCCTGGATGCCACCCGTTCCGTGGTCGACGTCTACAACCTGGGCTGGAAGGCGTACCTGGAGGCGCGGGAGACCGACGAGCGGCGTCGCCGCCGGGAGCGGGCCAACGCCGAGAAGAAGGCCGGCGCGCTGATGGCCCAGGCGGACAAGATGCGGGCCAAGGCCACCAAGACCGTCGCCGCGCAGAACATGGCCCGCCGGGCCGAGAAGCTGCTCTCCGGTCTGGAGGAGGTTCGGGTCGCGGACAAGGTGGCGAAGGTCCGGTTCCCCAACCCGGCGCCGTGCGGCAAGACCCCGCTCACCGCCTCCGGCCTGTCCAAGTCGTACGGGTCGCTGGAGATCTTCACCGACGTCGACGTGGCGGTGGACCGGGGCTCCCGGGTGGCCATCCTCGGCCTGAACGGCGCCGGCAAGACCACCCTGCTGCGGATGCTCGGCGGCCTCCTCGAACCGGACACCGGCGAGGTGCGCCCCGGCCACGGCCTGCGCCTCGGCTACTACGCCCAGGAGCACGAGACCCTGGACGTGGACCGGACGATCCTGGAGCACATGCGCAGCGCCGCCTCGGAGCAGACCGACACCGACCTGCGCAAGATCCTCGGCGCGTTCCTGTTCTCCGGCGAGGACGTGGACAAGCCGGCCGGGGTGCTCTCCGGTGGGGAGAAGACCCGGTTGGCGCTGGCCACCCTGGTCTGCTCGGGCGCCAACGTGCTGCTGCTGGACGAGCCGACGAACAACCTCGACCCGGTCAGCCGGGAGCAGGTGCTGGACGCGATCGCCCGCTACCCGGGCGCGATCGTGCTGGTCACCCACGACCCCGGTGCGGTCACCGCGCTCAAGCCCGACCGCGCCATCCTGCTCCCCGACGGTGACGAGGACGCCTGGAGCGACGACCTCCTCGAACTCGTCGAACTCGCCTGAGCGTCGGGTGGATCGCCGGTCAGGTGAGCAGGGTCGCCAGGCGGGGGAGGACGCCGGAGGTGACCAGGATGGTCGCGCCGATGACGACGAAGACGCCCGGGACCAGCCAGTGGCCGGCCCGGCCGACCAGGCCCACCACCCGGGGGTGCCCGCCGAGCAGGGCGGCGACCGCGCACCAGACCGCCACCAGCACGGCGAAGACCAGCAGCCAGACCACGCCGGCGGCGGGGTCGAGGGAGCGGAACAACGGCACGTACACGGCGATGTTGTCGGCGCCGTTGGCGATCGTCACCCCGGCCACGCCGAGCAGGCCGCCGACCACGGCCGGCGGCTCGTCGTCGGCGGAGCGGGCCAGCAGCGCGCGGATCCCAAGCGCGATCGGGAGCAGGCCGAGCAGGCCGGTCCACGGATCGGGTACGACCAGCAGCCCGGCGGCGGCCACCACGGCGGCGGCCACCAGCGCGCCGATGCCCAGGTACTGCCCGACCACGATGTCCCGGGGGCGGGGCCGGCCGGTGCCGCGGGCCGCCACGAAGAACACGGTGAGCACGACGATGTCGTCGATGTTGGTGGCGGCGAAGACCAGGGCGGCGGCGGCCGCGGCGGCGAGCGGTTCGGTCACCCGAGGGAGGGTACGGCTCGGCCGGCCGGCCGGCTCGCCATGATCCACCCGGCCGGGGCGGACTGACCGGTCAGAAGGATCACTCTATCGGGAAGCTGACATTGCATAGCGTGTCGGTTGGCGAAGAGTTGATATCTGGCGCATGATCGTTCGAGACGGTCTAATAGGTGGGACCGTATCCGAACCGCACAGTCTGGGACGTGAGGAATCAGCATGGCAGCCACTGGCACAGCCACCAGCACTGAGAAGGGTCGCCGGATCGTCGGAGCCGAGCGTCAGACGCTCGCCAAGGACCTGGTAAAGCGGTACACCGCGGGTGAGAGCATCCGTTCGCTCGCGGCCTCGACCGGCCGCTCCTACGGGTTCATCCACCGGGTGCTCACCGAGTCCGGCGTACAGCTGCGGCAGCGTGGCGGCGCCCGGCGCCGCAAGAAGGCGTGACCCGCCCACCAGCGTCGTCCATCAGCACCGCGCCCCGGGCGGTCCGGTGACCGCCGAGACGACCGGGGTGCGACTCGACTGCGACGGGCCGGTCGCGACGGTCACGTTGTGCCGGCCCGACGTGCTCAATGCCCAGACCCCGGCGATGTGGCGCGCGATGAGCGACTTCTCCCGGGATCTGCCCGGCGACGTCCGCGTCGTCGTCGTGCGCGGCGAGGGGCGGGCCTTTTCCGCCGGCCTCGACCTGTCGGTGGCGGGTGCGTCCGGCCCGGGCTCGTTCGCCGAGCTGTCCACCTTGTCCGAGCAGGAGTCCGCGGACCGGATCGCCGAGTACCAGGGCGGTTTCACCTGGCTGCACCGCCCCGACGTGATCTCGATCGCCGCGGTGCGGGGCCACGCCATCGGCGCCGGCTTCCAGCTCGCCCTCGCCTGCGACCTGCGGGTGCTCGCCGAGGACGCCAAGCTCTCCATGGCCGAGGTGACGCTCGGCCTGGTGCCCGATCTGGCCGGCACCAAGCGCCTCGTGGAGCTGGTCGGCTATTCCCGCGCCCTGGAGATCTGCGCCACCGGCCGCCGGATGGACGCCACCGAGGCGGACCGGATCGGCCTGGCCACCCTGGTCGTGCCCACCGCCGAGCTGGACGCCGCGGTGCGGGACCTGGCCGCCGGCCTGCTGGCCAACAACCGGGACGCGATCGTGGAGATCAAGGCGCTGCTCGCCGGGGCGGCCGGGCGTACCCACGCCGAGCAGCAGCGCGCCGAGCGCGAGGCGCAGACCCGGCGGCTGCGCGATCTGGCCGGGCGGGCAGAATAAGTAAGGACCGTTCGGGAAGATCCGGGTTACTCGCGAGGTTGTCGTAGTCGTCGGGAGAATTGACCCGACGGTCCGGCGCTGCCCGACGACCCGGAGGTGACGAGTGTCCAACCACATGGCCGGTGGCGGCATGGCCGGCTGGAGCATGCTCCGGTCGATGCGCAACCAGGACGAGGTCTCCACCCATCAGCTCAAGCGCGGCACCGCCAAGCGGATCGTCGCGTTCGCCCGGCCCTACCGACGGGACATCGCCGTCTTCCTGATCACCGTGGTGATCGCCGCGGTGATCGGGGTGGCCACCCCGCTGCTCGCCGGTGACGTCATCGACGCGATCGCCGGCGGCGGCCCCGGCGCCGGCGCCACCGTGGTCAAGCTCGCCCTGGTCATCGGCGCGCTGGCCGTCGCCGACGCGCTCTTCTCGCTGGCCCAGCGCTGGTATTCGGCGCGGATCGGCGAGGGCATCATCCTCGACCTGCGCACCCGGGTCTACGACCACGTGCAGCGGATGCCGCTGCAGTTCTTCACCCGCACCCAGACCGGCGCGCTGGTCAGCCGGCTCAACAACGACGTGCTCGGCGCCCAGCGGGCCTTCACCTCGACCCTGTCCGGCGTGGTCAGCAACGTCATCCAGCTGGTGCTCACCGCCGGCGCGATGTTGATCCTGTCCTGGCAGATCACCCTGTTGGCGCTGGTGCTGCTGCCGATCTTCATCATCCCGGCCCGCCGGGTCGGCCGGCGGCTGGCCGAGATCACCCGCGAGTCGTACAACCTCGACGCCAAGATGAACGCCACCATGACCGAGCGGTTCGGCGTCGCCGGCGCGCTGCTGGTCAAGCTCTTCGGCTCGCCCGAGGTGGAGGCGGACCGGTTCGCCCGCCGGGCCGAGCGGGTCCGCGACATCGGCATCCAGTCCGCCATGTACTCGCGCACCTTCTTCGTCGCCATGCTGCTGGTCGCCTCCCTCGCCCAGGCACTCACCTACGGCCTGGGCGGTTGGCTCGCCGTCACCGGCGCGGTCAGCGCGGGCACGGTGGTCAAGCTCGCGCTGCTGCTCACCCGTCTGTACGGCCCGCTCACCGCGCTGTCCAACGTCCGGGTGGACGTGATGAGCGCGCTGGTCTCGTTCGACCGGGTCTTCGAGGTGCTCGACCTGCGTCCCGGCATCGCCGAGAAGCCGGACGCGGTTCCGGTGCCCCGGGGCAACGGTCGGGTCGAGTTCCGCGACGCGCGGTTCCGCTACCCGAGCGCCGCCGAGGTGTCGCTGGCCTCCCTGGAGGAGGTCGCCGCGCTGGACCGTACGGTCAACGAGCCGGTGCTCAAGGGCGTCTCGTTCACCGTCGATCCGGGGCAGATGGTGGCCCTGGTCGGCCCCTCCGGCGCCGGCAAGTCGACGCTGTCCATGCTGATCTCCCGGATCTACGACGTGACCGACGGGCGGGTGCTGGTCGGCGGCGTCGACGTCCGGGACGCCACCCTCGCCTCGCTGCGCGACGAGATCGGCGTGGTCACCCAGGACTCCCACCTGTTCCACGAGACCATCCGGGAGAACCTGCGCTACGCCAAGCCGGACGCCACCGACGACGAGATCTGGGCGGCGCTGGCGGGCGCGCAGGTCGCCGACCTGGTCCGGGCGCTGCCCGACGGGCTCGACACCACCGTCGGCGAGCGGGGCTACCGCTTCTCCGGCGGTGAGAAGCAGCGCATCGCCATCGCCCGGCTGCTGCTCAAGGCCCCGTCGATCGTCATCCTCGACGAGGCCACCGCGCACCTGGACTCGGAGAGCGAGGCGGCGGTGCAGCGGGCGCTGTCGGTGGCGCTGACCGGGCGTACCGCGCTGGTCATCGCGCACCGGCTCTCCACGGTCCGGGACGCCGATCAGATCCTCGTCCTCGACGAGGGGCGGATCGTCGAGCGCGGCCGGCACGAGGAGCTGGTCGCCGTCGGTGGCCTGTACGCCGAGCTCTACCGCACCCAGTTCGCGGTCGCCGACTCGCCCGCCCCGTACGTCGAGCCGGAGCAGCCGGAGCCGGTCGTGACCACCGTGCCGCTCGGCACGTACGTCGCCCAGGAGGCGCTGCCGCCCGCCGCCGCCAACTAGGCCAGGGACGGGCCGACCGGCGGCTATCACCGCGGCCCGGCCGGGTCACGGTTCCGACCACGCGGTCTGCATCAGCCGGGCACCGTCGCGCCGGCGTACCAGCGTGCCGCGACCAGACGGCATCCGCTCGGGCCGCAGCCCACCGAGGACCGGTCCCTCCTCCCGGCTGCCGGACATCAGCAGGCCGGGCGAGTCCAGCTCGCGCAGGCGTTGCAGCACGGGCTCGTAGAGGGCCCGGCTCACGCCCCCCATCCGGCGCGTGGTGATCAGATGCAGGCCGATGTCCCGGGCCTGCGGCAGCAGCTCGTGCAGCACGCTGAGCGGATTGGCGCCGCCGGTGGCCACCAGGTCGTAGTCGTCCACCAGGATGTAGAGGTCCGGGCCCTGCCACCAATTGCGGTCCCGCAGCTGCACGGGAGTCACGCCGGGACCGGGGAGCCGGTTCAGCATCACTTCGCGCACCGAGGCGAGCAGCTCGGTGAAGACCTGGTTGGACGTCACGTACCCCAGCAGGTGCTCGCCCTGCACCACGTCGAGCAGACTGCGGCGGTAGTCGGCGACCATCAGCCGCGCCTGTGCCGGGGTGCGGCGGGCCACGAGCTGACGGGCGACGAGCCGCAGCAGATTGCTCTTGCCGCACTCCGCGTCGCCGAAGACCGTCAGGTGCGGTTCGGCGTCCAGGTCGAGGTAGACGGGAGCGAGGGCCGCCTCGTCGACGCCGATCGGCAGGCCGGTGGCGGACGGGTCACTTCGCTCGTTGAGTTCGGCCACCGACAACTGGCGCGGCAGCAGTCGTACCGGGGGTGCTGGACGTCCGGGCCAGGCCGCCGCGACCTGGTCGGCGAGGGCGCCCGTCGCGTCGCTCAGGTCGTCGGCACCGCGTTGCCCGTCGATCCGGGCCAGCGCGGCCAGGAAGTGCAGTTTGTCGCGGGTCAGCCCACGTCCGGGCGAACCCGTCGGCACGTTCTGCGCGGCCCGGCGGTCGATCTCCGACTCGGCCGGATCGCCGAGCCGCAACTCCAGCTTGGTGCCCAGGAGATCCCGCATGTTGATCCGGATCTCCGCCCACCGCACGGCCGTGATCACCACGTGAACGCCGAAACCCAGCCCCCGGTCGGCCAGGTTGGTGATGGTCTGCTCCAGATCCTCGTCCTCCTGGCGCAGCGTGTTCCAGCCGTCGACCACCAGGAAGACGTCACCGAACTGGTCGTCGACGAACTCCCCGCCCGCCCGCCGGCGGCGGTAGGTCGCCATCGAGTCGATGCCGTGCTCGGCGAACCGGGCCTCCCGCGCCCCAAGGACCGCGACCACCTCGGCGACCGTACGCCGTACCGCTTCGGTCTCCCGCCGGCCGGCGACACCCGACATGTGCGGCAGCCGCTCCAGGCCACTCATCGCGCCGCCACCGAGGTCGAGGCAGAAGAACTGCACCTCCCGGGGCGTGTGGGTGAGCGCCAGGGCCGCTACGAGGGTGCGCAGCAAGGTGCTCTTGCCGGATCGCGGCGCGCCCACCACGGCGACGTTGCCGCCGACACCCGACAGGTCGAGCAGCAGGGGCGCCCGTCGCTGCTCCCGTAGCCTGTCCACCAGACCCACCGGGGCGGTCAGCGGAATCGGAGCGCCGGGCACGGTGAGGCCCCGGTCCGGGTGCTGCGCCAACGGCGGCAGGAGCTGGTCCAGGCTGGGCGGGGAGTCCAACGGTGGCAACCAGACCTGGTGGGCGGCCGGGCCCCTGCCGTGCAGCCGGTCCACCACGATGTCGAGGACGCTGCGCCCGGCCAGCTCGGGTGGCATGGCCGCGACGGCCTCCGCTCCGGTCAGGACCGGCGCTCCGGACACGTACGTCGCCCGGAAGCGGCGCATGCGGGTGCCGTCCTTCAGGTAGCCGTGTCCCGGGGCGTTCGGCAGTTCGTAGGCGTCCGGCACGCCCAGCACCACCCGGCTTTCCGGAGCGGAGAAGGTCCGCAGGCTGATCCGATACGACAGGTGACTCTCCAGTCCGCGCAGCTTCCCTTCCTCCAGCCGCTGAGCGGCGAGAAGCAGGTGCACCCCGACGGACCGCCCCAGCCGGCCGATCATCACGAACAGGTCGATGAAGTCCGGCCGGGCAGCGAGCAGCTCGGTGAACTCGTCGCAGATCACCAGCAGGCTGGGGAGTGGCTCCAAGGGCGCCCCGGCCGCCCGCGCCGCCTCGTACGCCGAACGGTTCGGGTGGTTCCCAGCCGTGCGCAGCAGCTCCTGGCGGCGGACCAGCTCGCCGAAGAGCGCGTCCTCGAGCCGGTCGATCATCGTCAGGTCGCCCGCGAGGTTGGTGACGACCGCGCTGGTGTGCGGCAGATGGTCCAGCGAGGTGAACGTGGCGCCGCCCTTGAAGTCCAACATGACGAAGTTGAGGTCACTGGACGAGTGGCGGGCCGCCAGCCCCACCACGATCGTCCGGAGCAGTTCGCTCTTGCCCGACCCGGTCGCCCCCACCAGCAGCCCGTGCGGACCCATGCCGCCCTGGGCCGATTCCTTGAGGTCGAGGTCGACCCGTCCGCCGGTCTCGTCGACCCCGATGGGTATCCGCAGGTATTCCGGTCCGGCGGGCGTCCGGTGGCCCTCGAAGGTCCAGAACGCGGTGTGATCGGGCAGGTCGAGCAGGGCCAACATCTCGTCCCGCAGTGCCTCGTCGGTCGGCCGGAACGTCCCCGAACCCGGGATCACCTGGGGCATCCCCCATGCCTCGGCGATCACCGCCACCAGCCCACCGGCTCCCTCCGGCGTGCCGGCCTCGGCCTCCGCCTTGAGGTCGTGCTCCCCGAGCGCCAGTTCGGGCAGCGCGATCCGGAAGGTACGCCGCCCGTGGACGGCCCAGCCGGGCATGTTCAGGGGCAGGCGTGCCGCCTGGTCCGGATTCACCAGCGACTCGTGCGGCTGGGACAACCGGGTCTCGATCCGGGTCTGCGGCAGCTCCCGCAGTTCCTCCGGGATGCTCCGCCAACTCCGGTCGAGCACCACCACGTGGAACCCGTACCCGAGGCCCTTGTTGGCGAGATCGACCACCCGGGGGGTGAAGTTGTCCAGCAGGGTGGCGAAGTCCTGCCAGCGGTCCACGACCAGGAAGACGTCCGGGCAGGACCCGGCATCCAGGCTTCCTCGCCGGGCGCGCAGGCCGGCCGGCGATTCCAGTTCGTGCCGGCGGAAGAGCTGCTTCCGGTCGAGCACGTCGTGTTCCAGGCGGTCGAGCAGCGTGCCGACCTCGCCCAGCTGGTCGTCGCCGAGCACGGTGCGGACGTGTGGCAGCCGCCGCATCGGCCCCAGCCAGTTCCCGCCCGACTCCAGGCAGTGGATCGCCACCTCCCCGTCGGAGTGGGTGAGTGCCAGTCCAGCGATGATGGTCCGCAGCAGGGTCGTCTTGCCGGTGCCGGCCCGGCCGACGACGAGCAGATGGCCGTCGGCGGAGGCCAGGTCCAGCCAGACCGGCTCGCCGGCGGGTTGGTCGATCCGGTGTGCCTGGCCGACCGGCACCTTCAGCAGCCCGCGCCGGCGCCAGTCGGTCGCGCAGAGCCGCACGTCGCCCGCCGGCTCCAATGGGCCCAGCAGATCGCCGAGGCGGGGATCCCGCTGGTCCCGTTGCCGGCGCTGACGGTGCTGCCCCTCCCGGGACAGGGCGATGTGGATCTCGTCGCTGGCGCTGCCGAACTGGCACGGCGTCTGCGTCGACCGCCTCGGCAGCTCCATGTGGACGTACCGCCACAGGTCGTCCGGGGTGATCCGGCCCTGCCCGGTGATGTCCGCCGCGCCGGTGCTCAGCCCCTGGATGAGGGTTTCCGTGAAGGCGGACCTCACCCTGGGCTCCGTGCCGCTGGCCGGCCGTCCGTCGTCGGCCCGTTCCACCGAGTTGGTGGCGGTGATGACGTAGCGGCCGTACCCGGTCCGCAGCTCGCCGTCGAGGGCGAGATCGTCCGTCGTCTTCAGGCCGAGCCCCTCGAAGGCGCCGCTGTAGCAGCAGTCGAGCAGGAGGACCGAGCTGGCGGCGTCGGACTCGTCGAGCAGCTCGCGGATGAACGAGGCGGAGATCGCCGTGGAGGAGAGGTGATCGACCTCGGTGTTGGCGACCGCCAGGTGCAACCGCCCCCGTTTGCTGCTGCGTACGCCGTGGCCTGAGAAGTAGAGCAGAACCAGATCCTCCGGGCCCGCCGCCCGCAGCATCGACTCGATCTCCCGTTCGATGGCGCTCTTCGACTCGTTCTCCAGCAGCCGGTACTGGTCGAACGCGCCCACGTCCGTGTCGGCCAGCAGGCTGAGCAGGTCCCGGGCCTCCTCGCGGGGGGCGTAGAGGTCGGCCAGTGAGTCGTCGATGTACCGGTCATTGGCGATCAGCAGCGCCCGTCGCAGTCCCACGATCAGCTACCGAAGGTCCCCCCACCGTCACCGGCGGTGGCGGGTAGCGCGCTGCCCGCCGCCGGCTCGGCAGACCTCGGCACCATGAGACGCGCCAGCTGGTCAACGAGCTGCTGGTCCACCCGGGTCGACCCGGTGATCACCAGTTCGGCGTCGCCGCTGCGCAGCGTGATCGAACGGGCCTTGACGCGGTCCGCGTAGGCGATCGCGATCTGGGCGAGGGCGCGCATGGTGGTCGCCGAGAAGAGGCCGCCGACGATGAGCATGCCCAGCTCCCACGCTTGCTGCGACTTGCCGTGCCCCACGGCGGGGGACTGGGCGTGCGCGACGTGCAGGCCCCGGACCGACCGCAGGTCCTCGGCGAGCCCGGTGGCCAGGGCGTCGACCCGCTCGGCGGGGAGCGCGGTGGATGGCTCGATCAGCAGGGAAAGCTCGGGCACAGTCACCTCCGGCAGTGCGAGTGTCTACATTCAACACCACTAAGCGGCCACTGCCGAGCGCAGCTCGGCGAAGGCGGCGCCGAGCGTCTCCGGGGTGAAGTGGGCGTTCAGGCCGCTCGGGTTCGGCAGCACCCAGAGCCGGGCCGGGCCGAGCCGCTCCGGTTGCGGGCCGAAGCCCGCCTTCGGTCGGGCGAAACCGATCCGGTACGCGGTCACCCCGACCACCGCCACCCAGCGCGGCCGGTACCGCTCGACCTTGCCGGCCAGCGTTTCCGCGCCGGCCACCAGCTCCGCAGCCGACAGCTCGTCGGCGCGGGCGCTGGCCCGGGCCACCATGTTGGTGATGCCCAGCCCGAGGGCGGGCAGCTCGTCCTGCTCGCTCGGGTGCAGCCGGCGTGGGGTGAAGCCGCCCCGGTGCAGCGCCGGCCAGAACCGGTTGCCGGGCCGGGCGAAGTGCCAGCCGGTCGCCGCCGACCACAGCCCGGGGTTGATCCCGACGAAGAGCACGTCGAGTCCGGGCGCGATGACGTCCGGCAGGAGCGTGTCGGCCGCCGCCGCGAGCTGCTCCCTGGTCGGGCGGGGATGCCGCCGGACCTCCTCCGTCGTGCCTCCGCCGGTGGCGGCCGCCTGGGCGGCGCGGGCCGGCCCCGTCGCGCCCTCCGACGTGGGTCGGGAGGTGCGCCGGCGCGGGGTCGGCGGGCCGCCGTTGTCCGGCGTCACAGGCCGCGCAGCGCGCCGCCGTCGACCGGCACGGTCACCCCGGTGAGGTAGCTCGCGGCGGGGGAGAGCAGGAAGGCGGCCACCCGACCGAACTCGTCCGGGTCACCGACGCGGCCCAGCGGGATGGCCGCCTCCGCCTCGGTCCGGGCCCGTTCCGGGTCGCCGGTGGCCGCGAACAGCTCCCGGTTCCGGTCGGTGAGGATCCGCCCGGGCAGCAGGCTGACCACCCGTACGCCACGCGGGCCGTACTCGTCGGCCATGTCCTTGGCCACCCCGGTCAGGCCGGGCCGCAGGCCGTTGGAGATGCCGAGCCCGGGCACCGGCCCCCGCGCCGAGGTGGAGAGGACCAGCCCGATCGCGCCGCCCTCGGTGAGCGCGGCGGCCACCGTACGGGCGGCGCGGACGGTGCCCAGGAACACCGTCTCGAACGACTCCCGCCACTGCTCGTCGGTGACCTGGGCGGCGGTGCCCCGGGGCGGGCCGCCGACCGAGATCAGCGCGCCGTCGAGCCGGCCGAACTGCTCCCGTGCCGCCGCGACGAGGCGCTCCGGGGTGCCCGGGTCCGTCAGGTCGGCGGTCAGCCCGATCGCCCGCTCGGGGCCACCGAGCACCTCGACCGCCTCGGCCACCCGTTCGGGTAACCGGGCCGAGATCACCACCCGGGCGCCGTCGGCGACGAGGGCCTGAGCGGTGGCGAGGCCGAGGCCGCGGGAGGCGCCCGTCAGCACGTACACCCGGTCGGCGAGTCCGAGATCCATGGGCCCGATCCTGCCGTACCCCGGATGGGGCCGCCACCTCGGCTCGGCCGAGGACGTTGCCACCCGCCCTAGCGGTCGGCGGGGCGGAGCAGGCGTACCCGACCGGCGACCTGCACCGCGACGGCGCCACCGGCGCGGGCGACGGCCGGCAGCCGGCGCGGCCGGGGCGTGGTACGGCCGTCGTAGCGGGCGGTGGCGTCGCGGGCGGCCAGTTCCTCGGCGCCCAGCGGTGGCAGCGTGCCCCGGTCCCGCAGGCGCCGGGCCAGGTCCCAGCCGTCGCGCAGCGACCCGTTGGTGGGGCGTCCCGCCGCCCAGCCGGCGAAGGTCGTCGCCCAGGCCGGGCCGAGGCCGGCGGCGAGCAGCGGCCAGTGGCGCGCCACGTCGCCGGCCCGCTTGCACAACAACGCCTGGCGGGCCGCGGCCACCGGCGCCGGGGCGAAGCCGGGCGGCAGCGGGCCACCGGCCACCAACGTGGCGACCAGCTCCGCCTGCCGCGCGGCGAGGCCGCCCCCGTCGGCGGCGGACGGCGACCGGGCCGCCGGGCCGTCCCCGGTCGCGGCGGAGGACGGCGGCCCGGACGGCGCCGGGCCGGTCACGTGACCACCGGGTAGCCGGACGCGGCGGCCAGCGCGTCCAGCTCCCCGCGCAGCTCGGCGGCGGGCGGGTAGTGCCCGTCGCGCTCCAACAGCAGCGCCGGCGGCCGGTGCCGGGCGCACAGCTCGCGGACCAGGTCGAGCACCTCGGCGGGGACCGGGTCGGTGTGCGTGTCGTGGTAGAAGCCGCCGTGCTCGGCGCCGCCGGCCACGTGCACGTAGGCGACCCGGTCCAGCGGCAGCCGGTCCAGCAGCGCGAGCGGATCGCCGCCCCGGTTGCGGGCGTTGGCGTGCACGTTGGCGATGTCGAGCAGGAGCAGCGCCCCGGTGGCGTCGAGGATCTCGGTGAGGAAGTCGGCCTCGTCCAGCTCGTCGTCCGGCCAGTCGAAGAGCGCGGCGATCGGTTCCAGCGCCAGCGGCACGGGCAGCTCCGCCTGGGCCCGCCGCACGTTCGCCACCACCGCGGCGACCGCCTCCCGGCTGCGGGGGAGCGGCAGCAGGTGGCCGGCCTCCACGCCGCCGGCGCGGACGAACGCGATGTGCTCGCTGACCAGCGGCGCGCCCACCGCCGCGGCCACCCCCGCCAGGTGCGCCACCCGGGCCTCCTCGACCGGTTCCGCGCCGCCGAGGGAGAGCTTCACCCCGTGGGGTACGACGGTGACGCCGCGCCCGCGCAGGTCGGCGAGCCCGTCGGGGAGCGGACCGCGCGGGGCCACGGTCTCCGCCACCACCTCGACGAAGCGCAGTCCGGGCAGGCCGGCCACGAAGCCGGCGATCTCCGGCCGCCAGCCGATGCCGACGCCGGCCGGCCCGGCCCCCGACCGGTCCGGCGTCGCCGGGCCGGTCGGGGTGGGTCGCTTCGCCGGGCCGGTCATCCGCCGCACCCGCCGCCCCCGCCGCAGCCGCCGCCTCCGCACGAGCTGCCACCCCCGCAGGAACTGCCGCCGCCGCAGGAGCTTCCGCCCCCGCACGAGCTGCCCGAGGAGCCGCCGCTCGCGCTGATCGCCTGCCGCTGGATCTCGGCCTGCTCGGCGAAGCCGGGGTCCATGGCCCAGATGGTGGCGGTACCGAACAGCGCCACCCCCATCGCCGCGTCGAACGGGCCGTAGGTGGCGTACGCCGGGGCGGCGGAGGGGCGCAGCCAGGTGTGCTGGCGGCGCAGGTCGCGCAGCGCTCGGTCGGCCGCCCGGGTGCGCCACGGCACCCGGTTGAGCAGCAGGAACGCGATGAAGAGCGGGACCATGGTGAGCAGCAGATAGCCGGCGGGGTGGCCGTTGGACAGGCCGACGAAGGCCCGGATCACGCCGAGCGCCAGCAGCGCGCCGAGCAGCGCCGGCCCGCGCCGCAGCGCCGCCCGTCGGGCCTTGCTCAGCGCCAGCCCGCGCTGCTCGAGGCCGTCGCGGAGCTGGTCGACGGCGCGGACCACCCACTCGTCGCGGCGCAGCTCCCGGGAGTGCGCGCCCCGGCCGGAGGCGTTATAGATCGCCTGGTCCAACGGGGTGGCGCCGGCCGGCATCGGGCCGCCGGGGACGATCCGCCGGTCGGGCGCCACGTCGACCGCGCCGGCCCGGCGCAGCCCGCCGAGCGCCGTCCAGACGGCGAGCTGGTCGCCCCCGTTGAGGTACGCGACCTGCTGCGGCCCGAGCTGCCCGCCGGTGCCGACCGAGGTGCCGGACAGCCCGCGGATCCGGTGGATGACGGTGCCGACGACCAGCAGGGCCGCGGCCAGGAGGTACCAGCGCAGGAAGACCGGGCCGGGGATGCCCCAGGTGTCGCTTCCTGCGGCGAGGACGGTCATGCTCTGCTCCTGTCGCGAGGGGATCGCGGCCCATTGTGGAGCAGCCCCGCCAGTGCCGATCGGGCCCGTCGGGCCAGTTACCGGACCGAGACGCGGCCGGTCAGTGCCGGCGTACGGCCTCCTCGACCAGGTCCAGCACCCGGCCCAGGTCACCGGCCGGGCGGCCCATCGCCAGGTGCAGCACCAACCCGTCGTACGCCAGCTCCAGGAACTGGGCCAGCACGTCGATCGGCACGTCGTCGCGCAGCACCCCGGCCTCCCGCTGGCGCAGCAGGCGCTCCCGGGTGGCCTCGGCGATGGCCGCCGAGCGTTCCGCCCAGCGCTTGGCGAACGCCGGATCGGTGCGCAGCCGCCGGGACACCTCCAGCTGGCTGCCGAGCCAGCCGGTGGTGTCCGGGGAGATCGCCCGGGCGAGCAGGTCCCGCATCACCTGGACCAGGCCGTTGCGCGCGACGGTCTCCACCATGACCGCCGCGTCGTCCTCGGCGACGGCGAGGAAGAGCGAATCCTTGTCCCGGAAGTGGTGGAAGATCGCGCCGCGGGAGAGGCCGGTGGCCTCCTCCAGGCGACGGACGGTGGCGCCCTCGTAGCCGTGTCGGGCGAAACAGGCCCGCGCGGCGGCCAGGATCTCCTGCCGGCGCGCGTCGAGCTGGTCCTGGCTTACTCTGGGCACGCACCGATCGTCGCAGGCCACCCCGACGGATGCAAACCGTACGTACGGCTTGAGATGCGGTTTTCGCATGATCACGCCGCGGTGAGGATCCGGTTAGGATCGGCCGGTGACCCAGGCCGCGCCGCTTCCCGCCCACCCGCTGACCGTGGCCGCCGTGCAGGCCACCCCGGTCCCCGGCGACGTGGCCGGGAACGCCGCCTCCGCCGCCCGGCTGGTCGGCCGGGCCGCCGGCGCCCGGGTGGTGGTGCTGCCCGAGCTGTACCTGCCGGCGTACCACCCGCCGACCCTGGCCGCCGACCCGGCCGGCACCGACCTGGCCGCCGACGGGGACCGCCGGGTCGACGACCCGCGGCTGGACCCGGTGCGCACGGCCGCCCGGGACGGCGGGACGACCGTGTTGGTGGGCGCGGCGGTCCGGCACCCGGACGGGCGGCGCACCATCTCCGCCCTGGTGGTCGACCCGACCGGCGCCGTGTGCGTCGGGTACGACAAGCAGCAGCTCTGGAGCGGCGAGCGCGAGCTGTTCGACGCCGGCCGGCGGGGCGCCACCCTGGTGGTCGACGGCTGGCGGCTCGGCCTCGGCATCTGCTACGACGGCTGCTTCCCGGAGCACGGCCGCGCCGCCGCCGACGACCAGGCGCACGGCTACCTCTGCCCGAGCGGCTACCTGGCCGGCTCGGCGCACCGCCGCGACCTCTACTATGCCGCCCGCGCCCTGGACAACACCATGTACGTGGTCTTCGCCAACGCCGTCGACGGCGCCGACCCGTGGCGCTTCAACGGCGGCGCCGCCGTGTACGACCCGGAGGGGCGTCCGCTGGCCCGCGGCGCGGACACCGGGGAGGACGTGCTGATGGCCACGCTGGACCCGGCCGCCCTGGCGGCCACCCGGGCCGCGCACACCATGCTCGCCGACCGCCTGCCCGACCAGGGCCTCCCCCGAACGACCGTGCCGGCCTGACGGACGGCGCCCGGTCCCTCGGCCCTGTCGGTCGTGCACCTCAGTCCCGTAAGGTGCCCGAGTGCCGCTGCTCCTGCTCGACCTGGACAACACCCTGCTCGACCGCGAGGGGCCGTTCCGTGCCTGGGGTGAGCGGTTCCTGGCGGGCATCGGCGCGCCGCCCGTCGACATCGACTGGCTGCTCTCCGTCGACGCCGACGGCCTCACCGACCGGTGGGACGTGGCGGACGCGATCCGGGACCGGTACGCGCTGCGCGTCCCCTCCATCGACCTGGTCGAGGAGCTGCACGACGGGGTGGTGGCGAACACCCGGCTGGACCCGCTGGTCGCCTGCGCGCTGCGGATCGCCGACGACGCCGGCTGGGTGCCGGTGGTGGTCACCAACGGCGTGGTACGCCAGCAGGAGGCGAAGATCCGCCGCACCGGCCTGGACCGGTACGTCGCCGACTGGGTGATCTCCGAGGAGGCCGGGGTCAGCAAGCCCAACCCGCGGATCTTCGCGCTCGCCGCCCAGCGGGTCCGGATGCCGCTGCGCGGCGCCTGGGTGGTGGGGGACAGCCCGGAGGCCGACATCGGCGGGGCGAGCGCCGTCGGCCTGCCCAGTGTCTGGCTGCACCGGGGACGCCGCTGGGCGGACACCCGGTTCGCGCCGACCCGTACCGTCGACGGCCTGATCGCGGCGGTGGCCACGGTGCTGGCGGGGTAATTCGGTTGACCCGCCCGCCCGGCCCGGTGAACATGGGGCCGCGCGAGGGCGCAGCCGGGCGGAGCCCGGTCGAGGAGAGGAGGTCGGTCATGGCCGTCTTTGCGGGGTCGTTCCACCTGCCTCCACCAGCCTCGATCGAAGGATCAACCCACCCGTGCGCGAACACGACCTCCCGGCGCCGCAGCGCCGTGGCCGCGGCAAGAGCCGCTTCGACGACGACGAACCGTACTTCCTGAAGCGGGGCCGGCACGCCGAGCCGGTCTTGAGCGAACCCGACGACGAGCCCGAACCCGAGGACGTCTGGTCCTCCTGGGACGAGGCCGTGCACGGGCCCGAACCCCATCCCGACTGGCTGGTGACCGAGCTGGCCGCCCGGGACACCGAGCTCGGTGTGCTCAAGACCGGCAAGGAGGCGGACGTCCACCTGGTCCGCCGGGCCGTGCCGGACACCGACCGTTCCTGCCTGCTGGCGGCCAAGCGCTACCGGGACCCCCAGCACCGGCTCTTCCACCGGGACGCCGGCTACCTTGAGGGACGCCGGGTCCGCCGGTCCCGGGAGATGCGGGCGATGGCCGGGCGGACCACGTTCGGGCGGCAGATGATCGCCGGACAGTGGGCGGCGGCCGAGTTCGCCGCCCTGTCCCGGCTCTGGGAGATCGGCGCCGCCTCCGGGCGGATCGCCGTCCCGTACCCGGTGCAGTTGCTCGGCACCGAGCTGATGCTGGAGTTCATCGGCGACGCCGGGGAGGGGCAGGCCGCGCCTCGGCTGGCCCAGCTCCGTCCCGAGGGCGCCGAGCTGCGCGATCTGTGGGCGCAACTGGTCGACGCCCTGGCCGTGCTGGCCCGGGCCGGCTACGCGCACGGCGACCTGTCTCCGTACAACCTGCTGGTGCACCGGGGACGGCTGGTCATGATCGACCTGCCGCAGGTGGTCGACCTGGTGGCCAACCCGCAGGGGCCGGACTTCCTCGCCCGGGACGTCCGGGTGGTCGGCACCTGGTTCGCCGCCCGGGGCCTGCCCACGTCGGGCGCCGACCCGGCCGAGCTGACCGGGCTGCTGCTGCGGGAGGCCGGGATCCGCTGAGCGCGCCGCGTCCCGGGCGGGGAACGCCGCCCGGGACGCCGGCACGTGGTCCACCGGCCGGTGCCGGGGGACCGCAGGTCACTGGAGGTAACGCTCGACCTCCGACAGGGGTCGCTCGCCCTGGGCGTCCGGGTCGCCGTGCGCCTGGCGGGCC
Organism: Micromonospora sp. NPDC051924; assembly: GCF_055586005.1. Taxonomy (NCBI): domain Bacteria; kingdom Bacillati; phylum Actinomycetota; class Actinomycetes; order Micromonosporales; family Micromonosporaceae; genus Micromonospora; species Micromonospora sp. NPDC051924. Next base: position 29,789 of record NZ_JBVJJA010000019.1, on the reverse strand, counting down.
GCCCGCCGCCGGCGCAGCAGGTCCCAGCACTGGTCGAGGGACTCCTCCAGCGCGCGCAGCCGCTCCCGCGCCGCGTCGTCGGTGCCGGCCTCGTGCTCCTGCGCGGCCGAGCGCAGCCGGTGCTCCTCGTCGACGAGCTCGGAGATCCGGTTCAGGATGGTCTTGTCGTCCATGCCCCGAAGCTTGGCACAGGGGGCGGTGGCGCGCCCGGATTCTTCCGCGTCGGCCGCGTCCGATCCGTTCTGCCGCGCGGCGGAAAAGGGGTCGCCCGCCGCCAGGTCCCCGACTGCTCGGCGTCGACGGCTCCGGAGCGGGTCGTGGCGCCGGACGCGCCGAGCCGGGCCGGGACGGCGCGCAGCGGCGTTACCTGCGCAATCTTTCCGGCTGAGCGGTTCCCGCGCGGGTCCATTGTCGACGGCGGGAATGTTCGTTGGTGAAATATTTTCCCTTCCCGTCTGTTGCTGACCCTTTCCGCCTGGCATGCTCTGCGGCGACATCACGGGTCATGACCGCATCGCGACGCTGCGTCGACCCAGGAGGGGGAGCCGTCACGTGGATCAGCCAGACCCGCTCCCCGGACGCCTCCGTACCGTCCCGCTGCGCCGGATCCTGCCCGGCATGCTCCGCGACCCCGCCCGCGCGCTGGTCGACGTCGGCAACTCGACCGGGGGCGCGGTCGTCCGGCTCAACCTCGGCTCGTTCCGCCCCTACCTGGTCACCCATCCCCGGCACGTCCAGCACGTCCTGCGCGACCGGGCGGAGAACTACGAACGCGCCGGGGACGGGCTGTTCTGGCGGCCGGTCAAGCGGTTGTTCGGCGAGGGGATCCTCGGTGAGGGCCGGATCTGGTCGGCCAGCCGCCGGATGCTCCAGCCGATGTTCACCGCCAAGCGGGTCGAGGCGCTGGTCGACGGGATGGCGACGGCCATCCGGGAGGCCGTCGACGAACTCGAGGCGCCGTCCCGGGCGGGGCGGGCCGTCGACATCGGCGTCGAGCAGGCCCGGATCGTGTGCCGGGCGATCATGCGGGTGCTCTTCGCCGACAAGATCTCCGTACCGGACGCGATGCGGGTGATCGACGCCCAGGACGTCATCGCCACCGCGGTGATCCCCCGGATCATCGTGCCGTTCGCCCCGCTCTCCCTGCCGATGCCCGGTGACCGTCCGTTCCGGCGGGCCAAGCGCGTCGTGGACGAGGTGCTGGTCCCCGTCGTCCGGCGGACCCGAGCGGTGGCCGAGGACGGCGACGACGTCATCTCCACGCTGTGGCGGGCCCGGACCGAGGACGGCCACCAGCTCGACGAGGGGCAGGTCCGCAACGACACCGTGGCCATGTTCGCCGCCACCACCGAGACCACGATCAACGTGCTCACCTGGCTCTGGCCCCACCTGGACCAGCGGCCCGACGTCGCCGAGCGGCTCTACGCCGAGATCGACCGGGTGGTGGGGGACGAGCCGGTCCGCCGCGAGCACCTGCGGGACCTCACGTACACCCGGATGGTCCTGGACGAACTGCTGCGGCTGTACCCGATCGGCTGGATCATCCCGCGCCGGGCCGTCGCGGCGGACGTCATCGACGGCGTACGGGTGGAGGCCGGCGCGACCGTGGTGGCGAGCCCGCTGGTCACCCAGCGGATGGCGGAGTTCTGGGACCGGCCCGAGGAGTTCGACCCCGAACGGTTCCGGCCGGAGCGGGTCCGCGACCGGCACCGCTACGCCCACTTCCCGTTCGGCGGCGGCCCGCACCAGTGCCTTGGGATGTACCTGTTCTATCTGGAGGCGCAGCTCATCGTCGCCACCATGCTCAGCCGCTACCGGTTCCGACTGGCCCGCCCCGGCGTACCCGGCCTGCGGCTGGCCGCGGCGCTGCGGCCGCGGGACCGGGTGCGGCTGACCCTGTCGGCGGCCCGACCCCTCGCGGAGCCGGCGTGACCACCGTGGACCTGCCCACGGACCCCTTCGCCTCGGCGGTCGAGCAGGGACGGACCTGCGCGCTCGCCGCCCGTGGGCAGCGGGAGCTGCAGCGGCGGGCCGCCGCCCATCCCGACCTCTTCCCGGCCCGGCCCTTCGACCCGGCCCTGTTCGGCAGCGTCGCGCTGGCCATGGCGTTCAGCGCGCCCTGGTGCACCGCCGAGGAGCTGGGCCTCGCCGGCCGGGCGGTGCTCTGGGGCTTCGCGGTCGACTGGCAGGTGGACCACCTGGCGACGTCCCGGGCGGAGATCGACCGGATCGCGGAGACCTGCCTGGCGGTGGCCGACGGCGCCGGGACCGACGACCCGTTGGGGCGGTTCACCGCCGAGCTGCGCGACGACCTGTCCGCCACCCCGGCCTTCGCCGGGCTGCGGCGCCTGTGGCGGGAGGAGATCGCCCGGACCCTCGACGCGATGGCCCGGGAGTGGGCGTGGAAGACCGCCGCCCGGGACGGCGCGGGCGCGCTGCCCACCCTGGCCGAGTACCTCGCGAACGCCGACAACCTGGCCGCGACCGTGGTCAACGTCGCCCACTGGATCCACACCGGCACCGCCGCGACGCACCGGGACCTGCCCCGGCTGGTCGCGGCGAGCGACGAGGTGCAACGGGCCCTGCGCCTGGTCAACGACCTGGGCACGGAGGGGCGGGACCGCGACTGGGGGGACCTCAACGCGATCATGCTGGTCGGCGACCGGGCGGAGGTCGAGCGGCGGGCGGCGGACCAGGCCGATCGCTGCCGGCGGCTGCTGGCCGAGCTGGCGGTCGACCATCCCCGGGAAGCCGACTACCTGTCCCGGCAGCTCGGCTTCGCCAGCGGCTTCTACCGCCTCGCCGACTTCTGGGGCACCCGGTGACCGTGGCCGCCGCCGCGCACGCCTGCCGAGGAGCCGACGACGGCGCGGGCGGACCCGCCGCCCATGCCGGCCAGGTCCGGGACCTGGTCGCGGCGATGGTGCGCGACCCGTCCGGGCGGACCTCGGCGTCGGTTTACGAGACCGCCCGCCTGGTCGCCCTGGCCCCCTGGTTGCCCGGTCACGAGGCACGGATCGGCTGGCTGCTGGACCGGCAGCGACCCGACGGCGGCTGGGGTGGCCCGGACGGCTACGCGCTGGTGCCCAGCCTGAGCGCGACGGACGCCCTGCTCGCCGCGGCGCGCCGGGGGCAGCACGGCGCGGCGTTGGCCCGGGCCGCGGAGCGGGCGCTCCGGTTCGTGACCGGCCGCCTCGGTGACCCGGCCGCGCCCGCGCTCCCGGACCTGCCCGCCACCGACCTGATCGTGCCGGCGCTGGTGGAGTCGATCGACGGGCGGCTGAACGATCCGCACGGCGCGCCGGCGGGGCTGGCCGACTGGCACGGCCGGCCCCGGTTGCCCCTGCCCGACGGCCTGGACCCCGGCCGGCTGGACCGGGTACGCCACCTGCTGCGCGCCGGCCGTTCAGTCCCCGAGAAGCTGGCGCACGCCCTGGAGGTGGGCGGCGAGCTGGCCCGCCGGGCGGCCGGCGTCACGCCCAGCGGGCCGGGTGCGGTCGGGGCGTCGCCCGCGGCGACCGCCGCCTGGCTCGGCGGCCCCGACGACGGGGATGCCACCTGGGACTACCTGCGCCGCGTCGGCCGGGGCGGCCCGGTGCCCTGCGCCACCCCGGTCGCCGTCTTCGAACGCGCCTGGGTGCTCGCCACCCTCACCCGCGCCGGGGTGCCGGTGACCGTGCCCGCCGCCCTGGTGGCCGAGCTGCGGGCCGCCGTCGGGCCGGCCGGCGCCGCGACCGGCCCCGGCCTGCCGGCCGACGCCGACACCACCTCGGTCGCCCTGTACGCCCTCGCCCGGCTGGGCGTGCCGCTTGATCCGGCCGGCCTTCTGGGCTACGACACCGGCGCCCACTTCTGCACCTGGCCCGGGGAGGACGGGGCCTCGGTGACCACCAACGCCCACGTGCTGGACGCCCTCGGCCTCCAGCTCGCGCAGGCCGGCCCGGCCGCGTCTCCCCGGGTGGCGGCGGTCGCGGACCGTGTCGCCGGCTGGCTGGTGTCCCGTCAGGAGGCGGACGGCCGGTGGTGGGACCGCTGGCACGCCTCGCCCTACTACGCCACCTGCTGCGCGGTGCTGGCCCTGGCCGACCACGCGCGCGGCGTCGCGGCCCGCCAGGCGCTCGCCAGGGCCGTGGCGTGGCTGCTGGACAACCGCCGGCCGGACGGCTCCTGGGGCCGGTGGGGCGGGACGGCGGAGGAGACCGCGTACGCGGTGCTGGCCCTGCGGAGCGCCGGTGACCCGTCCGACGCCCGGGTGGCCGCCGCGCTGGCCGCCGGCCGGCGTCGACTGTCCGGGTGGGACGGTCGGGACGACGCGCCGGCATTGTGGCACGACAAGGACCTGTACCGTCCGACGCTGATCATTCGCTCAGCGGTCCTGGCGGCGCTGTGGTGCGACGACGGGGCGCCCCGGCCGGCACCCACCATGATCAGGATCGCTTGAGTGAACTTCTGGACGCTGCTAGCGTGCGCCGGGATCGATACTCAACGACCCGATCTCGGGTACGTGACCGAAAATCCGGCCAGGACGGTGTGATGGGCTCCCGCAGTACGAATCTCCGTACCAAGATCGTCGCCCTGCTCGTCTCGCTGGCCGCGCTCTGGGCCTTCGCGGCGTGGGTGACCGTCCGGGACGGCTTCAACCTGCTCGGCGTCCAGACTCTCAACGCCCGGGTCTTCGAACCGAGCGACCCGCTGCTGCTGCAGTTGCAGACCGAGCGGCGACTGTCGCTGGCGTACCTGGGGCAGTCCGATCCGGACCAGCTCCAGGCACTGGTCGACCAGCAGCGGCACACCGACGAGACCGCCGCGGCGCTGTGGCGGTCGGCCCGGGACTGGCGTACCGGGTTGGCCGCGAGCGACCAGCTCGAACAGCGCATCACCGAGCTCCGCACGGAGATCGACCAGCTCGGCGGCGTCCGGGCGGAGGTCGGACGCAAGACCATCGACCGGACCGCGACGCAGGCCGCCTACAACGAGGCGATCGAGGCGATCTTCGGGGTCTTCGACGCGCTCGGCGGTCTGGACGACCAGGAGATCGCCCGGGACACCGCCGCGCTGATCGACCTGAACCGCGCCCGGGAGCTGCTGTCCCAACAGGACGCGCTGCTGACCGGCGTGCTCGCGGCCAACCGGATGACCGGGGCGGAGCAGGCCGCCTTCGCCCGGCTCGTGGGCGCGCAGTGGTATCTCGCCGAGCGGACGGCCCGGGAGCTGGCCCCCACCGACCGCAGCCGCTACCAGCAGATGGTGGCGGGCAACACCTTCCAGCAGTTGCGTGGCCTGCAGGACCGGGTGCTGGCGGCCCGTGGCGGCGACGTCCGGCCACCGGTGGCGGTGGCCGCCTGGCGGGCCGCCGCCCAGCAGGCGATGGAGGCCCTACGCGGGGTGATCCTCGCCGGCGGTGAGGACATCGTCTCCCGGGCGACCCCGGTGGCCGTCGGCGTCATCGTCCGGCTGGTGCTGGCCGCCGGCCTCGGCCTGCTCGCCGTCATCGCCTCGGTCGTGGTCTCCGTCTCCACCGCCCGGGCGCTCCTGCGCCAGCTCGAACGGCTGCGTGACGCCGCGTTCCGGCTGGCCGACGAGCGGCTGCCCGCCGTGGTGGAGCGGCTCGGCCGCGGCGAGGAGGTCGACGTCGCCCGGGAGGCGCCGCCGCTCCAGGTCGGCGACGACGAGATCGGCCAGGTGGGCCGGGCGTTCAACGCCGTGCAGGAGACCGCGCTCCGGACCGCCGTCGAGCAGGCCGAGCTGCGCCGCAGCGTCCGGGAGGTCTTCCTCAGCCTGGCCCGGCGTACACAGGCGCTGGTGCACCGCCAGCTCACCCTGCTCGACGCGATGGAACGCCGGGAGCACGACGCCGAGGAGCTGGAGGACCTGTTCCGGGTCGACCACCTGGCCACCCGGATGCGGCGCAACGCGGAGAACCTGATCGTCCTCTCCGGCTCCACGCCGGGCCGGTCCTGGCGGCGGAACGTGCCGATGGTGGACGTGGTCCGGGGGGCGGTGGCCGAGGTCGAGGACTACACCCGGGTCAACGTGCTGCCGCTGGGTCCGGTGTCGCTCAGCGGCCGAGCGGTCGGCGACGTCATCCACCTGCTGGCCGAGCTGATCGAGAACGGGCTGTCCTTCTCGCCCCCGCACACCACCGTCGAGGTACGCGGCCAGCTGGTCGCCAACGGCTTCGCCATCGAGATCGAGGACCGGGGCCTCGGCATGAGCGCGGAGGAACTGGCCGCCGCGAACCACCGGATCGTCGACCGGTCCGAGCTGAACCTGGCCGACGCCGCCCGGCTGGGCCTGTTCGTGGTCAGCCGGCTCACCGAGCGGCACGGCGTGAAGGCGCAGCTCAAGGAGTCCGCGTACGGCGGCACCACGGCGGTGGTGCTGATCCCGTCCGACCTGCTCGGCGAGGACGACCCGACGGTCTCGGGCGGCTTCCGGGCGGGCACCGGCAGCCCCGTCACCTCCGGCGGCCCGGTGCCGCCCGACGCCGGGCCGGACGCCCGATCCGAACCAGCGGCGACGACGACCACGCCGGCGGCCGGGGAGACGGCCGAGCCGGTGCCGGCGACGGCCACGGAGGCGGCGCGGGTCACCCCCTCCGGGCTGCCGGCGCGTACCCGGAAGCGGCCGTCGATGGCGGCGGAGCCGGCCGGTGCGACCACGACCGCGCCGCCCGCGGTGGCCGCCGCCGAGCCCGGCCCGGCGACCGACGAGGATGCGGCGCCCCGGAGCGAGTCCCGGCTGCCCGTGCGGGTCCGCCAGGCCAGCCTCGCGCCCGAGCTGCGCCCCGAGGCGTCCGCTGTGGACGACGACGCCGACGACGAGGCGGTACGCCCGCCGGAGCAGGTGAGACGGATGATGACCGCCTTCCAGAGCGGTACCAGGCGGGGCCGGACCGACGCGGCGCGGCTGCTCGGCGGCGCGCACGAGCCGGCCGGCGAGCCCGACGCCGGGGACGAGCAGGCGACCTGAGCACGCCGAGGCGGCGGATCCCAGACGAGCAACGGCGACACCAGCCGGGGGAGAAGAGGACGACGAGTGGGGCAGAAAACGGCTTCGAGCGCAGACCTGACGTGGCTGCTGGATGACCTGGTCGGCCGGGTGAAGCAGGCGGAACACGCCGTGGCCCTCAGCACCGACGGCCTGCTGATGGCCGCCTCCCGAGGTCTGAGCCGAGACGACGGCGAGCACCTGGCGGCGATGGCGGCCGGCATCCAGAGCCTGGCCCGCGGCGCGGGCAAACGCTTCGGTGGCGGCCAGGTGCAGCAGACGATCATCGAGATGCAGTCGTCGTTCCTCTTCGTGACGGCGGCCGGGCGCAACGCCTGCCTGGCCGTGCTGGCCGGTCAGGACGCCGACGTCGGCCTGATCGCCTACGAGATGGCGATGCTGGTCACCCGGGTCGGGCGCTTCGTCGCCTCGCCCACCCGCGAACATTCCGCCGGCGAGAATCCGGCGCGATGACCGGCCAGGGGGAGCCCGCGGCGCACGAGTGGGTGGACGACCACGCGGGTCCGGTGGTCCGCCCGTACGCGGTGACCGGTGGCCGGGCGCGCCCGGTGACCGGCACGTTCGACCTGATCTCCCTGGTCACCTCGACCCGGACGGACGTGGGGTCGGAGTCCGGGCTCGGGCCGGAGCACGTGACGATCGTCGGCCTCTGCCAGCGGGTGCTGTCCGTGGCCGAGATCGCCGCCCACCTCGACCTGCCGGTGGGCTCCGTCCGGGTCCTCCTCGGTGACCTGGTGGCCCGCAGCCTGGTGCAGGTCCGTGAGCCGAGCGCCAACCCCGCCGGCCTTCCCGACGACAGTGTTTTCGAGGCGGTACTCAATGGACTACGGGCGCTCTGAGCGGCCGGTGGGCGCGGCACCGGTGCCCACCGGGGTCAAGATCCTCATCGCCGGTGGCTTCGGTGTCGGCAAGACCACCCTGGTCGGCGCGGTCAGCGAGACCCGTCCGCTGCGGACGGAGGAGGTGCTGACCGAGACCGGGGTAGGCGTCGACGACCTCTCGGGTGTCGAGCAGAAGACCACCACCACCGTGGCGATGGACTTCGGCCGGATCACCATCAGCGACGACCTGGTGCTCTATTTGTTCGGCACCCCCGGCCAGGACCGGTTCTGGTTCGTCTGGGACGAGCTGGCGCTCGGCGCGATCGGCGCGGTGGTGCTCGCCGACACCCGGCGGTTGGCCGACTGCTTCCCGTCCATCGACTACTTCGAGGAGCGGGGCACCCCGTTCGTGGTGGCGGTGAACTGCTTCGAGGGGGCCAGGCGCTACCGGGTGGACGAGGTGCAGGCGGCGCTCGACCTGGACCCCGGCGTACCGGTGGCGCTCTGCGACGCGCGCGAGCGGGACTCGGTCAAGGAGGTGCTGATCACGCTGCTGGAGCACGCCATGAAGCAGCGTGAGGAGCGCCACCGGGCCGCCGCGGAGTGACGGGCGGGCCGGTGGCCACTCGGCTCGGCGCTCCTCACGCCAGGTCGGCGATCACCGCGCGGGCCATCCGGCGGCCGTGCTCGGCCATCCGTGGGAAGGTGTGCCGGTAGTAGTCGATGCCGGTCAGCGACGGTCCGAGGGCCCAGCCGCAGGCGCGGCGCCAGGTGGCGTCGTCGTACCCGATCGCCTCCCGGTAGGCGTCCCGGGCCGCGCCGGTGAAGGTCCACAGCGCCGGAGCCACGTCCGGTGCCGGATCGCCGACACCGAGTGCGCCGAAGTCGATGACCGCGGCCAGTCGGCCGGCGTCGGTGATCAGGTTGCCCGGCTGCAGATCGCCGTGGATCCAGACGGGCTCCCTGCCCCAGCCGGGAGCAGCCAGGCAGGCGTCCCAGGCCGCCTCGGCCGCGGCCACGTCGAAGCCGTCGTCATGCTCGGCGAGCCGGGGGAGCACCCGGCGGACGCTGTCGTCGACGTGGCGCAGGGCCGACCCGCGGGAACCCGGTGGTTTGACCGGTCCTCCGGCCGGATCCACCCGGTGCAGGGCGCGTACGAAGGCTGCCACGTCGCGGGCCAGGGGTACGTCGTCGCAGCCGAGCCGGGGCGGCGTGCTCCCCGCGACCCACGGCACCACGGTCCACCGCCACGGGTACCCCGCGCCCGGCTCGCCGCTGTACCGCGGCACCGGAATCCGCACCGGCAGGTGGGACGCCAGCAAGGGCAGCCACCGCGCGTCGGTGTCGGCCTGGTCGACCGCCCTGGCGATCTTGGGCATCCGGGCGGCGAGTTCGGTGCCGATCCGGAAGAGCACGTGGTCGGTGCCCTCCACCTCGTCGGGCAGGGGCGTCACGGGAAGATCGGCCCACTGCGGGCACTGGGCCGCCACCAGTCGGCGCACCTGCTCGACCGTGGCGCGGACCTCGTCGTCATGCATCGGCACGGCTGGACGGTAGTGCGGCCGGCCGGCGTGATGCCAGCCGATTAGGAGCCCACCACCGACCGCCCGAAACACCGCAGGGCCCCTCCCCGCCGGTCGCGGGAAGGGGCCCTGTCGGGGATACGACGTCAGCTGGCGATCATGCGACGCAGCACGTACTGCAGGATGCCGCCGTGCCGGTAGTAGTCGGCCTCACCGGGGGTGTCGATCCGGACCACGGCGTCGAACTCCACGCCGGTGTCGGTGGTGACCTTCACCGTACGCGGGGTCTCACCCTCGTTCAGCGCGGTGACGCCGCTGATGGAGAAGGTCTCCGTGCCGGTCAGGCCCAGCGACTCGGCGGTGGTGTCGACGGGGAACTGCAGCGGCAGGACGCCCATGCCGATCAGGTTCGAGCGGTGGATCCGCTCGTACGACTCGGCGATGACCGCCTTGACCCCGAGCAGCATGGTGCCCTTGGCCGCCCAGTCGCGGGACGAGCCGGAGCCGTACTCCTTGCCGGCCAGGATGACCAGCGGGACGCCCGCCTCCTGGTACGCCATCGAGGCGTCGTAGATCGAGGTCTGCTCGCCGGTCAGGTGGTTGACCGTGAAGCCGCCCTCGACGCCCGGCACGAGCTGGTTGCGCAGCCGGATGTTGGCGAAGGTGCCCCGGATCATCACCTCGTGGTTGCCGCGGCGGGAGCCGTACGAGTTGAACTCGTGCCGGGCCACGCCGTGCTCGGCCAGGTACTTGCCGGCGGGGGAGTCCGCCTTGATCGAACCGGCCGGGGAGATGTGGTCGGTGGTCACCGAGTCGCCGAGCTTGGCCAGCACCCGAGCTGGACCGATATCGGACACAGGCGCCGGCAGGCGCTCCATGCCCTCGAAGTACGGGGGCTTGCGGACGTAGGTGGACTCGTCGGCCCAGGAGAAGGTGTCACCGGTCGGGGTCGGCAGCGACTGCCAGCGCTCGTCGCCGGCGAACACGTCGGCGTACGCGGAGCTGAACCCGGTGGCGCCGATCGCGGAGGCGATGACGTCCTGGATCTCGGCGCTGTTCGGCCAGATGTCCCGCAGGAACACCGGGTTGCCCTCGGCGTCCTCGCCGATCGGCTCGTTCGCCAGGTCGATGTCCATGGTGCCGGCGAGCGCGTACGCGACCACCAGCGGCGGGGACGCCAGGTAGTTCATCTTGACGTCCGGGTTGATCCGGCCCTCGAAGTTCCGGTTGCCGGAGAGCACCGAGACGACGGCGAGGTCGCCCTCGTTGACCGCGGCGGAGACCTCCTCCGGCAGCGGGCCGGAGTTGCCGATGCAGGTGGTGCAGCCGTAGCCGACCAGGTTGAAGCCGAGCTTCTCCAGGTACGGGGTGAGGCCGGCGCGGTCGTAGTAGTCCATGACGACCTTGGAGCCGGGGGCCAGCGTGGTCTTCACCCACGGCTTGCGGGCCAGGCCCTTGTCCACCGCGTTGCGGGCCAGCAGCGCGGCGCCGATCATGACCTGGGGGTTGGACGTGTTGGTGCAGGAGGTGATCGCGGCGATCACCACCGCGCCGTGGTCCAGCTCGTACTCGACGCCGTCGGCGCCGGTCACCCGGACCGGGTTGCTGGCGCGCCCACCGGCGCCCGCCGCCGCGGTCTCCAGGTCACGCGGCTCGTCGGCCGGGTCGCTGAACTCGTTGGCCGGCGGGTCGCTGGCCGGGAAGGACTCGGCGCTGGCCTCGTCGGCCGGGCCGTTCGCGCCCCGGGGCAGCTGCTCGCGGGCGACGCTCGGCTTCAGGTCACGCTCACCGGCGACGTCGGCGGCGACGTAGTCGGTCAGCGCCGAGCGGAACAGCGTCTTGGCAGCGCCCAGCGGCACCCGGTCCTGCGGGCGCTTCGGGCCGGCCAGGGACGGCTCGATGGTGCTGAGGTCCAGCTCCAGCCGCTCCGAGTACTCCGGCTCGTGGTTCGGGTCGTGCCAGAGGCCCTGCTCCTTGGCGTACGCCTCGACCAGCGCGACCTGCTGCGGGTCGCGGCCGGTCAGCTCCAGGTAGCGGACGGTCTCGGCGTCGATCGGGAAGATCGCGACGGTGGAGCCGTACTCGGGAGACATGTTGCCGATGGTGGCCCGGTTGGCCAGCGGCACGGCGCTCACGCCCGGGCCGTAGAACTCGACGAACTTGCCGACCACGCCGTGCTTGCGCAGCATCTCGGTGATGGTGAGCACCAGGTCGGTGGCGGTGGTGCCGGCCGGCATCTCGCCGGAGAGCTTGAAGCCGACGACCCGCGGGATCAGCATGCTGACCGGCTGGCCGAGCATCGCAGCCTCGGCCTCGATGCCGCCGACGCCCCAGCCCAGCACGCCCAGGCCGTTGACCATCGTGGTGTGCGAATCGGTGCCGACCACGGTGTCCGGGTATGCCTGGCCGTTGCGCTCCATGACCGTGCGGGCCAGGTACTCGATGTTGACCTGGTGCACGATGCCGGTGCCGGGCGGGACGACCTTGAACTCGTTGAACGCGGTCTGGCCCCAGCGCAGGAACTGGTAGCGCTCCTTGTTGCGCTCGTACTCCAGCTCGACGTTGCGCTGGAAGGCGTCCTCGCGGCCGAAGAGGTCGGCGATGACGGAGTGGTCGATGACCAGCTCGGCCGGGGCGAGCGGGTTCACCTTGGTGGCGTCGCCGCCGAGGTCGCGGACGGCCTCCCGCATGGTGGCCAGGTCAACGACGCAGGGCACGCCGGTGAAGTCCTGCATCAGCACCCGGGCCGGGGTGAACTGGATCTCCACGCTCGGGTCGGCCGCGGAGTCCCACGCGCCGAGCTGCTGGATGTGGTCGGCGGTGATGTTCGCGCCGTCCTCGGTCCGCAGCAGGTTCTCCAGCAGGATCTTCAAGCTGTAGGGCAGCCGGTCGTGGCCCTCCACCTTGTCGATCTTGAAAATCTCGTAGCTCGCGTCTCCGACGCGTAGCTGGGTCTTCGCACCGAAGGTGTCGAGGCTCGCCACGTCGTACTCCTTCACACCAGCGACCGTGAGTAGTCCTGAGCAGTCTGTCGCACCGGCGGGGGCGTTGCCGTGCTTAGGCAACACTTACCTGCGTCGGGCTCAACAAAACCGTACGTCCGTCTTGCTATTCGCGCAACCTCATGTCAGGGTTCGGGACGAGGAGGTGTCGACCATGATCCATCACGTCCTGCTCGCCTGCCCACGCGGCTCCGAGGAGCTGTCCCGCTCCTTCTACGTCGACCTGCTCGGCATGACCGAAAAGGCCAAGCCGCCGGCGCTCGCCGCCCGCGGTGGTTGCTGGTTCACCGGGTACGACGCCGAGCTGCACCTGGGGGTCGAGGACGACTTCAGCCCGGCCCGCAAGGCGCACCCGGCGCTGCTCCGCCCCGACCTCGACGCGCTCGCGGCCCGGCTGGCCGCCGGCGGTCACCCCGTCACCTGGGGTGACGAGGAGATCCCCGGCATGCGCCGGTTCCACACCCGCGACCCGCACGGCAACCGGCTGGAGTTCCTCGCCCCGGTGACCGCCGGCTGACGGGAGGGTTCCGCCGCCCGCTGCCGGGTAGGGTTCCAGGTCGGACCGGAAGGGGTGGGCGTGGTCGACGTACAGCACTGGCTCTCCGCGCTTCCCCCCGGCGTGGTCTACCTGATCGTCGCCGGGGTGATCGGCGTGGAGAGCATGGGCGTGCCGCTGCCCGGCGAGATCGTGCTGGTCAGCTCCGCCCTGCTCGCGGCGACCGGGGTGGTCGAGCCGGAGTGGGTGGCCACCGCCGCCGCGGCCGGCGCCATCGTCGGCGACTCCGTCGGATACGCCATCGGCCGGCGCGGGGGACGACCTCTGCTGGAACGCCTCGGCCGGCGCTTCCCGAAGCACCTCGGACCCGCACACCTGGCCCGCGCCGAGGAGAGCTTCGCCCGGCACGGCGTCTGGGCCGTCTTCTTCGGCCGGTTCGTGGCCCTGCTGCGGATCCTCGCCGGGCCGCTGGCGGGCGCACTGCACGTGCCGTACCGCCGGTTTCTGCTGGCCAACGCGGCCGGCGGCCTGGTCTGGGCGTTCGGCACCACGTACCTGCTCTTCACCGTGGGCCGGGCCGCCGAGCACTGGCTCAAGGACATCTCCTGGGCCGGCCTGGCGCTGGCCGTCGTCGCCGGCCTGGTCAGCACGTGGTGGCTGCGCCGCCGGGCCCGGCGACTGGGGGCGGTGGAGGTGCCCGACGAGGCCGAGCCGGTGGCTGCCGGCGACCGCTGAGACGCCGAAAGGGCCCGACCCCTGGTGGGGGTCGGGCCCTTTTGTGGTGCTGGGGGTCGTCAGGAGGCGGTGTAGCCGCGGGTGGCGATCCAGTCGGCGAGGTTGTCGACGCTGATGCGGTAGGAGGCCATGTTCGGGTCGGCGGAGTCGGCGATGGTGACGGTCTTGCCACCGTCGCGGTAGCCGACGACGCTGATGTAGTGGCCGCCTTCGAAGGAGTGGGTGTTGCCGTCGGTGTCGGTGGTGGTGCCGGCGATGTTGGCGACCACGGCGCGGCCGTCGTCGATGGTGCGGACGATGTCGGTGCGCAGCTTGTCGGTCTGCTTGTCGTCGGCCTTGGGGGTGCTGATCTCCACCGAGTGGTAGGCGTCCTTCTTGCCGGTTTCCTTGTTCAGGACCGGGGTGATGTCGTTGATGCTGTTGGTGCCGTTCTCGGTGGTGCCCATTTCCTTGGCCATGGCGTCGACGTCGATGTTCTTGCCCTGGACGGAGAGGGCGTTGCGGGTGGCGGCGGGGCCGCAGTAGTAGAAGTTCGGCTGGGCCTCGTAGCGGACGTTGAGTTCCCGCTCGCCGCCGGGCTTGCGGTCGGTGGTGACCGAGGAGGCGGCCTTTTCGGCGGGGGTGGCCTGGGCGGCGATGGCGGGGCCGGCGATTCCGCCGGCGGTGGCGGCGAAGCCGGCAGCGGTCAGGACGGTCTTGCGAAGCAGAGTGGTGGCCATGATGAGTCACGCCTTCCATTCGGGGGTTTCGCGGCGGCCGCGAAAGGGGGGTGCGGTGGTGCCGCGTGAAAAGGTCTTGGGAGGGGCGGGCCCGGCGGTCGGGGGTGACCTGCTCGGGTGGCCCGGGGGTGTAACGACCGGGGGCCGGGAGTGATTCCCGGTGGCCTCACCGGCGGGACCAGTGTTCGCGGTCCGGGGGAGGTAACGACGGCCGGTGGCCGGTCATTCCGACCGGCGGCCCGCCGGCCCGTGGCGGCGGGGGTTGCCGCGCGGTCTGCCATGTTCAACGACCCCGCCCCCGGCATGATTCCGCCGTGCGGGTGGCCCCGACCACGCGACACCCGCCCACGAACCGCCCATCCGGGGTCGACGGAGGACATCCCCGCCCCGGCGATCCGGACATTCGACGCATGCGGCGCGGCCGGTCGGGTAGGTGATCAGCTCGCGCTGCGGCATACGGGCGTGTCCACCGGCCCGGATGCCGCCGTTTGCGGCATCCGGAGACGATCGATCCACACAACTTCGCCGAAGTTGCTGCCTCCGCTGGCGGGGAGGCAGCAACTTCCCTGACGTTGCGGGCGCCAGGAGTGGCGGGCGGGTCAGGGGGTGGTGAGGAGGGCGAGGACGGCGTCGCGGGCGGCGCGTACGGCCGCGCGGGACTGGTCGGTGTGGTCCAGGGCGTCGAAGCCGTGCCTGCCGTCCGGTACGTCGATGAGCTGCACCGGCGTACCCCGACGTGCCGCTTCGGCGGTGAACTCCTCGGCGCTGGCAGCGACCTCCGGCCGCTCATGGCCCGCGCGGGTGAGTACGAGCGGCGGCGCGTGCTTGGCGTCGGCGAGCGCCTCGACCGGGCGGAAGCGCGACTCCACCGCCCAGCCGGGCAGCGGGGCGAGCAGCGGGTACGTCGCCGCCAGGCCGCGCAGCCACGGCGGCGGGTCCCGCAGCCAGTCGCCCAGCAGCAGGCCGCTGCCGGAGAAGAACCAGAGGACCACCCGGTCCGGGTCCACCCGCGGATCGGCGCGGACCAGGTCCACGGCCTTCGCCAGTTGCGCGGCCGTTTCCGCCAGGCCCGCGGGGGAGTCGACGGTGAGCCGGGCCAGCGCCGCGACCACGCCCTGCTCGGCGAGGAGCGCGCCGTAGCCCCGGTAGAGCAGCCAGTCCCGGGGATCGGGGGCGTCCGGCGGAAGCGGGATGCCGTGCGCCACGACGACGGCCGGGCGCCGGCCGGCCCGCGCCGGTGGGTAGAGGTCGACCTGGTCGTGCCGTTCCATCGGCCCTCCGGGCGGGGACAGAACAAACTGTGTCTCCCAGAAACTGTTTCCCATGGTACGCATCATAGGCGCCGATCGGGAAGCCCGCTGCCCCGGTGACCGTCCGCGTTGGAGGCCGAGGCCGGTCTGCCACCATGGCGGGCATGGAGATCTGGGACAACCCGGCCTGTTCGAAGTGCGCCACCGCCCGGAGCACGTTGGACGAGGCGCGGGTGCCGTACCGGCTGCGGGCGTACCTGACCGAGCCGCCGAGCGCGGCGGAGATGACCGAGGTGCTGCGCCGGTTGGGTGCCCGGGCCTGGGACATCTGCCGTACCAGCGAGCCAGCCGCCGCCGCCCTCGGCATGGCCGACTGGCCGCGCGACGACGAGAGTGAACCTCGCTGGATCGCGGCGATGGTCGCGGACCCGGAACTGATCCAGCGGCCGATCCTGCTGCTGGACGACGGCGGTGCGCTGGTCGGGCGTACCCCCGGGGCCCTGGACGAGGCGGTGCGCCGCACCGACCGGTGAGGCGGCGCGGCGTGGCGAGCGGGCCCGCTCCCACCGCGGACGGGGCAGCTCGACGCCGCCGCGGACGCGCCCGGGCCGCCGCCACCCGGGCTCGCGGTCGTCGTGGCCGGCTGTCCTACGTCGACCCGCGCTGCCGCGAGCCGGACGGCAGCGGGGCCCGGTGACCGAGAGGGATCAGGAGCGGTCGTCGGCGGACGGGGCATCCCCGGCGGCCCGCGCGTGCCGCTCGCGCAACCGGTCGCGGATCTCCTCCGGGGCGTACGCCCGGCGGCGCCGCTCCGCCCGGGCCACGACCACCCCGGTCGCCGCGACGCCGGCGAGGCCGGCCAGTCCGAGCACCTTCCACCACCGCATCCGTTGCCGCATCGGCTTAGGGTAGTCCTTCATGAGCATCAGCCTGGACGAGGCCGTGGAGCTGACCCGGACCGGCGACGTGTGGGTGTTCCGGGGGCGCAGCGTGCCCGACCGGGCGATCCAGTTCACCACGAACAGTCCGGTCAACCACGTCGGCATGGCGCTGGTGCTGGACGACATGCCTCCGTTGATGTGGCACGCCGAGCTGGGCCGTTCGCTGCCGGACATGTGGACCGGCACCCACCAGCGCGGCGTCCAGTTGCACGACCTGCGGGACGCGGTCTGCGTCTGGGCCAACCGGTACGGCCAGCGGGCCTGGCTGCGCCAGCTGGAACCGCCGGTGGACACGGCGATGGAGGAGTCGGTGCTGCGTACCGTGGCGCGCCTCGACGGCACCCCGTTCCCGTCCACCGCCCAGCTCGCCTGGCGGTGGGCCCGGGGCCGGGTGCCCGACCTGCGCCGGCGCCGGTCCACCCCGGACGGTGGGGGTGTGCCGGTGCGCGACCGGGCGCTGGAGACCGCGTACTGCGCCGAGGTGGTGGCGGTGACCTACGAGGCGATGGGGCTGCTGCCCGCCGGCCGCCGGCCCAACTGGTACGACCCGGGCCGGTTCTGGAGCGGCGACGACCTCGCCCTGGCCGGTGGGGCCCAGCTCGGCGCCGAGATCGAGGTGCGGATCCCACCGCGCTGAGCAGGTTTGCCGGGCCGCCGGCGCGGCAAAGGAGAGCGCTGTGACGGCTTCCACGGATCTCGACGCGCTGACGGACTTCTTCGACCGGTACGGCGTCGCCCTGACCACCGGCGACGTGCCCGCGATCGCCGCCTGCTACGCCCTGCCCGGGCTGGTGGTCGCCGACACCTACAGCTTCTCGTTCACCTCCCCCGCCGCGGTGGCGCTCAGCTTCGTCGGGGCGGCCCCCGACTACCAGGAGCGGGAACTGGTCGCGGCCAACGCGCAGATCGAGGACGTGCAGCAGCTCTCCGCGCTGCTCACCGAGGTCGCCGTGCGGTGGGAGTTCCTGGACAGCCAGGGCGGTGCGGTGCCCGGGGAGCGCTACCGCTACCTGCTGCGAGCCACCGACGACGGCCCGGCCATCTGCACCGTCATCCGGACCGCCTGACGGCTGCGGTCGGGTCCCCGCCCCTCGGCGCGGAACTCGGCCATCTCGGCGAGGAAGCTGGTACGTACCCGTTCGGTGGGCGCGATCAGCTCGGGCACGGTGCCGAGTAGACCACGTCGGCCGACGGCGTGGGGGACGTCCCGTCCGCCGGCCGCCGGGCCCGCTGCACCGGGGCCCGTCGTCCGCGCGTCCGGGGGCGCGGGTCGACGGCGGCGGCCAGGTCCGCGACGAACTCGTCGACGACCTCCTTGGTCACCCCGGGCATGCAGATCAGGTGGCTGCGCCCGGCGCTGCTGGCCAGCACCCACTTCGCGGTCACCTCGGCCGGCGGGGTGGGAAAGACCACGGTGAAGGCGTGGTCGTGCCGCCAGGCCGGCCAGTTGACCTCGTTGAGCCGGTCCACCGTGTACGCGGCCAGCTCGCGGGCCCGGTCCGCGCGCTCCCGCAGGCCGGCGTGACCGAGGGTGCGGATCGCGTACCAGAGCAGCAGGGCGAGGTGGCCGCTGCGCGAGCCGCTGATCGTGGTGTCCACCGTGGCGGTGTAGTTGGGTGTCTGGCCGAGCTGTTGCTGAAGGGTGCGACGGGTGAGCACCACGCCGCACGGGACGGGGGTGCCGAGGAACTTGTAACCGGAGATGGAGATGCTGTCGACGGTCGAGTCCAGCCGCAGGGTGCTCCGGCCGTCGGCGAGGGCCAGCGGTGCGCCGGCCAGCGCCCCGTCGACGTGCAGGTGGTGCCGGACCGCGGCGCGCGCCAGGATGCCCCGGATGCGCGGCACGTCGTCGGCCGCCTCGGTCATCGTGGTGCCGCAGGTGGCCACGACGATCGCCGGCCGGTCCCGGTGCTGGTCGATCATTCGGGCGAGATCGTCGTAGTCGATCTCCCCGCGCTCGTCGCTGCGGATCACCACCGAGTCCATGCCGAGGATGTCGACGCACTTCGGCAGCGAGTAGTGCGCGTCGGCGGAGTGGTAGACCAGCCCCTTGGGGAACCGGGCGCGGGCCAGGTAGAGGGCGTAGAGGTTGCCCTCGGTGCCGCCGGAGGTGAGGTAGCCCCACCGGTCGTCGGCCGGTGCCTGGAACAGGTCCCCGAACCAGTTCAGCACCTCCCGCTCGTAGCGCTTGGTGTGGTTGGCCCCGGCCGGGTCGGTCCACGGATCGCCGATGTTGTTCAGCAGGGTGCCGAAGAGGGGGGCGAGCGGGCTGTAGTCGATGTCGGTGGCGACCGGGAAGCCGACGTGTGTCGCACGGCCGGCCGCGGCGGCCGCGCGTACCGCGGCGAGTTCGGCGAGGAGGTCCTCCGGATCGGCGACGGAACCGTCATGACACGGGTCGGCTGACAACGCGACGCTCCTCATCATCCGGTGCACGGTGCACGGGCGCAAAGAGTGGACCATGAGTCACGGAGAGCAGGCAAGCGTTACGAACTTGGCCACCAAATGTCCACAATCGACGTGCCGCCTGCCCTGAGCTGGCCGGGTGGCGAGCCTTCCGACCACACTCGACACCGGCGGCCGTTGCTGAGTTGTGAGTCAGATCGCTCCGGCCTGGGCATTGTGTGCGGACGGTTGATAACCCGTGCACACAGTGAAATCATCGGCCGGGCGAATTCCAGCTAGCCAGGAGCTACCACGTGTCGCAGGATCACCGATCGCCGTTGTCACGCCCGTCCTACGAGGACCCCCGTGACCACGGCGCGGCCAACGGGCCCAGCTACCCGCCGACGGCGTCACCGGTCAGGCCGCCGGCACGCTGGGCCGGCACCGGTGGTCAGCCATTCCCGACGGTCGGCAACCCGGAGCACGGCTACGCCGCGCCCGGCTACGGCGCCACGGAGGCGCCCGGCTACGGCACCGCGCCGGGCGCCGCCGGGCTGGCCGGCGCGGAGGTGCCCCGCTACGGCGTCCCGACGCCGACGTCCCCGCTGGGGGCACCGCCCGCCGAGGCGTACGGGGTCCCGGCCGGGCGGCCCGGGTACGCCGGGACGGAGGGCCCCGGTCACCCCGCCCAGGCCGCGTCCGGGTACGCCGGGTCGGACACCTCCGGCTTTCCCGTGCAGTCCGCGGCCGGGTACGCCGGGTCGGACACCTCCGCGTACCCCGGGCGGGAGGCGCCCCGCTACGGCGTCCCGGAGACCCCGACCTTCCCGGCGCCGAACGTTCCGGCCCACCCCGCGCCGGAGAACACCGGTTACCGCCTCCGGGAGGCGCCGCGCTACGGCGCCGCCCCGGAGACCGCCGGGCACGGGGGCCCGACGCCCTGGCAGTCGCCCGCCCCGAGCGGCCAGCAGCCGGTCGGCGGGCACCCGGTCGCCGGCGGGGCCGAGCCGGCCGCCGACGGCTACTCCAGCCAGGCCGTGCAGAACCAGATCCGGCAGGCGGTCGTGCACCGGGTGCAGTACGCCAACGCCCTGCACGCCTCGCACTACTGGGACCTGCGCCGGTCCAAGCCGGTGGGGCCGCACGCCCTGGTCTTCATGTACGCCGGCCTGGACCCGAGGTTCTCCGACCCGCGCCGCCCGTACTACGAGATCAAGGCGGCGTCCCGGCTGTTCCGGGACGGCGGCGACGTGCAGGACCTGCCGGCCCTGCTGCACGAGTTGACCGAGATCGCCAAGGGCTACCTCGCCGACGGCCGGGTCTTCGACCCGGTGGCCCAGATGACCCAGTCGGCCGACGAGATGCCCGCCGAGGCGAGGTACGTGGGGGTCGCCGTGTCCACCCTGCTCGGCGGGGCCGAGGAGGTCGGCGACGATCCGATGGCCGCCGTCGGCGGTATGGGCATTCCCGGCCGCGCCCTGGTGGTCCTCGCGGACAACAACCTCCTGGTGGTCGAGCGGCCGGCGCGCGCGCACGAGCAGGTCGAGGTCTACTCCACCTTCCCGTACACCAGTGGCGGTGGGGTGGAGTACCGCAGCTGGCGGTCGTTCAGCCCGGAGCAGCAGACGGATCCGGCCTGGCGCTGGTTGCAGCACCTCAACCAGCTGGTGATGACCGGCCAGGAGCGCAAGGCCGGGGCGGCCGCGGCGGCCACGAATGGCGGCCGGCGCCGCCGCTGAGACGGACGACGGCCCGTCCCCGGGTGCGGGGGCGGGCCGTCGTGTCGCGCGGAGAACCTAGAGCGCGCGCCCGATCAGGTCCTGCTCGATCACGGCGAGCGGACGCGGCTGTCCCTGGCCGACGTTCTCCAGCACCTCGGGGCGGCTGGCCTTCAGCACCGCCGCCCAGATCAGGCCGACCACCGCCGCGGCCAGCACCGCCCCGGGGACCAGCCACTTCGTCGTCGAGTCCTCCGGCGCGCCGAGCACGGCGGACAGGTTGAGCAGGGTGGTCAGCAGGGCCGCGCCGACCAGCACCGCGCCGATCAGCGGGGCGACCGTCCGCTGCCACGCGGTCTCGGTGGTGCCCCCGCCCTTGCGGAAGAAGGCGATCGCGGCCAGCGACGTGACGGCCATCATCAGCAGCACCGCGATGGCCGCGACGCCGGAGAGCCAGCTGAACATGATGGCGACCGGGTCCGCTCCGCTCAGCGCGAAGACCAGGATCACCGGCAGTGCGATGGCCGACTGGAGCACCGAGCCGGCAACCGGCGCGCCGCCCCGGCCGATCCTCTCGAACACCGCGGGCAGCACCCGCTCCCGGCCCAGGCTGAAGGTGTACCGGGCGATCGAGTTGTGGAAGCTGACCATCGCGGCGAAGACACTGGTCACCACGAGGGTGGTCGCGACGCCGCCGAGCAGGGGGCTGGCGTACGTCTCGAGGATGGAGAACGGCAGGCCGGTCGACGGGTCACGGGACTGGTCCACCACCCGGTTCGGGCCGACGGCCACGGCCATCGCCCAGGCGGCGAGCGCGTAGAGGACGCCGAGCAGGATCAGCGCCGAATAGGCGGCCTTCGACACCGCCTGCTGGGAGCGGGACTCCTCGGAGTAGACCGCGGCGGACTCGTACCCGACGAAGGACGCCGCGCAGAAGGCGACCACACCGCCGATGCCGGGCACCAGCAGGTTGCCCGGGTTCAACGGCGCGAAGCTCACCGAGCCGCCGGCCGGGTGGGTGAACGAGATGACGATGAACAGCAGGATCACCGCGACCTCGACGGCCAGCACCGCGCCGAGCAGACCGACGCTGATCCGGGCCTTCAGCACGCCCACCGACGCGACGGCGGCCCAGGCCACCAGGGACCAGACCCACCAGGTGCCGCCGATGCTGCTGCTGACCACCGCCCCGAGCAGCCCGTACAGGCAGATCTGGATGGCGTTGTAGCCCAGCAGCACGACGGGGGCGGCGACCACTCCCCAGAAGCGCCCGAAGCCGGCCGCGAGGGCGGCGTAGAAGACGCCCGCGCTGGACACGTAGCGGGCCATCGCCAGGTAACCGACGGAGAAGAAGAGCAACGCGGCCGCGATCACGACGAAGCCGAGCGGCGTGCCGGTGACGCCGGTCGAGGCGTACGTGGCGACGATCGCACCGGCGAGCACGGCCATCGGGGAGGAGGCGGTCGCGCTGAACACCAACAGGGCACCGGTCCCGAGGGACTTTCGGATGAGCCCGGTTGGCGCACTGGCAATCTGCATGGAGGGTGCTCCGAGTCGGGGTGAGGGGCTGAGGGTGGACTGGGACGGGTGGACGCGGCTCGGCGCGGTCCCCGTTCAGTGGTCGTGGCGTGGTGGGTGGCGCTCGGCGACGGGACCTCCACCATGGACCGCTTCAAGGATCTTGAGCGGCATTGCCCAGTTCTGAGCCATTTAGGAACTCCAATCGATGAGCCCGGACAGACTAGCCGACGACGCCCCGCGTTCGTTCAAGCGCGCCTCGTGTCGGGGATTCCGCGTCGGACCGGGGCGGCCCGGGGGCCGAACCGCCGCGTTTGCTCAGCCGTTCTGCGCGTCCCGTTGACCGGACGGGCGGAACGCGACGGTCGCGCTGCGAATCGCCGGAACCCTGGCTACGCTGGCCCGTCGGGGCTGGGGCGAGGGGGAATTTGATGAGTGACGAGCAGGGGCGGCCGGCCGAGGCGCGGTCAGCACCGCGGATGCTGACCTCGGTGCCGTGGATCGTGGTGATGCTCGGCGTCGGTCTGCTGGCCGGCTTGCTGGTCTTTGCTCTGTTCTCCGCGCGCCCGAAGGAGAGCGGGGCCGTACCGGCGGCCCTCGACCCGCCGATCTACCTGCCGACGATCGGGGTGAACACCCCCACCTCCGCCCCGCCGAGCGACGCCCCGCTGGTCGACGACACGCCGTCGCCGTCCGCCAGCTCGCCCGGCGCCACCCCGTCGGCGAAGGCCAGCTCCGCGGCGCCCGCGGCGTCCACGCTCGTCGCCCCCGGCGCGCCCCGGACCGGCACGGTCACGGCCCGTTACCAGGCGACCGCGAGCGAGCGGGACTGGTTCGAGGCCCGACTCACGGTGACCAACGGCTCCGGCCGTAGCCAGAGCTGGGAGGTGCAGCTGTACTTCACCGGCAACGTGAAGAGCATCCAGGCGTCGGGGGCGTCGGTCAGCACCCAGGGCAGCGGGGTGTTCGTGCTGCGCGGCACCGGGTCGCTGCCGTCCGGCGATTCCGCCGTGGTCTCGATGCGGTTCACCCGTACCGGCACCGGCGACCGGCCGGGCCAGTGCACGGTCAACGGGGCGAACTGCGTCATCGCCTGAGCGCGCACCGCGCCGGTGGTGGCGCCGGGTGACGGGTCGGACACTTTCCGGCACTGTTCCCGATCGATACGCTCACCGGGACCGACAGGGGAGGGACATGTCCGGCACGCGTCGTGTCCGCCGGTCGCCCGGCGCCGCCATCGCCTCGTCGCCCTGGATAGTGGTCTCGATCGGCGTGATCGTCATGGTGGCGCTGCTGGTCGTGGCGCTGAGCGCGGCCCGGGGCCGCAGGACCTACGCCGATGTGCCGCCGCCGGCCCCGACGATGTCGTTGCCCGGGCTGCCGCCCACCACGTCGGGCGGCACCCCGACGTCCGCCGCCCCGGCGGCGCCCGGGCTGTCACCCCGGTCCACCCTGCTGCCCAGCCGGCCGACGCCCACCCGGTCGGGCGCCGTGGTTAACGGCGGGCGGCCGTCCCCGTCGCCGGCGTCCCCGATGACCGGGCGGTGCGCGGTGGTGAACACCTTCGACGGCGGTTTCATCGGTGAGGTGCGGCTGGTCAACGCCGCCGCCGCGGCCCAGGGCTGGACGGTGCGGCTGACCTTCCCGCGCGGACGCCTAGCCGCGTCCTGGGTGGAGAGTGCCGAGCAGGGCAGCGGCGATTTCACCGGCGGTGTCTTCACCTACCGCAGCGGGGTGGACGTGCGGCCGGGAGCGTCGGTGGCCTTGCGGTTCCACTTCGAGGGCACCGGGACCACCCGGCCGGCCAGCTGCACGGTCGACGGATCGGCCTGCTCCGGCCGCTGAGCCCGACGCGCCGTCACCCTGGGCGACGGCCGGGTACGCCGATCGGTGCTGTCATGTTTCGCAAGACAACTGCTTTGTTGCGACTCGGTTTGCAAGGTATTGCAGAATGTTTCGGCAAGGGCTAGCGTGCGGGCGAATCAGCGACCAGAGAAAGGCCGTCGATGAAACCCCCGCCGATATCTCGCAAGGCGCTGCTCGCCTTGGTCTCCTCGCTCGTGCTCACCCTCGTCGGCGTGCCGGTGGCCATCCACCAACTGGGCGCCGACGCCGCCGACCGCTCCGCCACCCCCGACGTGCTCGCGGCCGCGGGCGCCCCGCAGTGGGGCCAGGAGCCGTCCGCCGAGACGCTGCTCAAGGCCGGCAGCACCAGCGCCCGGGCCGAGCAGTTCTACTTCGTGCTGCCGGACCGCTTCGCCAACGGCGACAAGCGAAACGACACCGGCGGGCTGACCGGCGACCGGCTCACCACCGGCCTGGACCCGACGGACAAGGGCTTCTACCACGGCGGTGACCTCAAGGGCGTCATCGACAAGCTGGACTACGTCCAGGGCCTCGGCACCACCGCCATCTGGCTCGCGCCGATCTTCAAGAACCGGCCCGTGCAGGGCACCGGCGCGGACGCCTCCGCCGGCTACCACGGGTACTGGATCACCGACTTCACCCAGGTCGACCCGCATTTCGGCACGAACGAGGAGCTGAAGAAGCTGGTCGACCTCGCCCACCGGCGGGGCATCAAGGTCTACCTCGACATCATCGTCAACCACACCGCGGACGTCATCCGGTACGCCGAGAACAAGTACGGCTACGTCGACAAGAAGACCGCGCCGTACCGCGACGCGCAGGGCCGGGCCTTCGAGGACCGCAACTACGCCGACGGCACCCGTGACTTCCCCCAGGTCAACGAGAAGTCGTTCCCGTACACCCCGACGTTCGCCACCCTCGCGGACGCGAAGGTCAAGGTCCCGGCGTGGCTGAACGACCCGACCATGTACCACAACCGCGGCGACTCCACCTTCGCCGGCGAGAACAGCGAGTACGGCGACTTCTACGGCCTCGACGACCTCTGGACCGAGCGGCCCGAGGTGGTCCGCGGCATGACCGACATCTACGGGCAGTGGATCGGCAAGGCCGGGGTCGACGGCTTCCGGCTGGACACCGTCAAGCACGCCAACCTTGAGTTCTGGCCGCAGTTCACCCAGGGCATCAACGCCGCCGCCGCCAAGGCCGGCAAGCCGGACTTCTTCATGTTCGGCGAGGTCTACAGCGCCGACCAGGAGATCGAGTCGACGTACGTGCGGCGCGGCGGGCTGCCGGCCACCCTCGACTTCTCCTTCCAGGAGGCCGCTCGCAGCTACACCGCCGCCGACGGCTCGGCCAAGGCGCTCGCCGACGTGTACGCCAAGGACGACCTGTACTCGGCCCGGAACACCGACGCCAACCGGCTGACCACCTTCCTCGGCAACCACGACATGGGCCGGATCGGCTCGTTCATCGCGGCGGCCGGCGGGGACGACGCCGGCCAGTTGCGCCGGGACCAGCTCGCCCACCAGCTGATGTTCCTCACCCGCGGCCAGCCCGTCGTCTACTCCGGCGACGAACAGGGCTTCACCGGCCCCGGCGGCGACAAGGACGCCCGGCAGGACATGTTCGCCACGAAGACGGCGGACTACCTGGACGACGACCTGATCGGCACCACCCGTACCCACGCCAGCGACCAGTACGACACCACCCACCCGCTCTACCGCACCATCGCCGAGCTGGGCCGGCTGCGGCAGGCCCACCCGGCGCTGCGGGACGGCATCCAGGTCACCCGGTACGCGGCCGACGGCCCCGGCGCCTTCGCCTTCTCCCGGATCCTGCCGCAGGACCGCACCGAGTACGTGGTGGCGGTGAACAACGCCGGCACCGCGCAGACTGTCACCGTGGACACCTGGTCGCCCGGCGCCACCTTCACCGGCATCTACGGCGGTTCGGCCACCACGGTGGCCGGTGCCGACGGCAAGCTGTCGCTGACCGTGCCGGCGATGTCCGCGGTGGTCCTCCGGGCCGGTACGCCGATCCCGCAGGCCGACGCCGCCCCGCAGGTCACCATCACGGAGCCCGGCGACGCCCCGGTCCCCACCAAGGTCGCCGTCACCGCGCAGGTCACCGGTGACCCGCTGGCGACCGTCACCTTCGCCGCCCGGGTCCCCGGCGGCAAGTGGACCCTGCTGGGCAGCGCGCACCAGGCCCCGTACACCGTCTACCACGACCTGACCGGCCTGGCCGGCGGGACGAAGGTGGAGTACAAGGCCGTCGTCCGGGACGGCAAGGGCCGGATCGCCGAGGCCCGGTCCACCGGCACCGTCGGCACCCCGGCGCAGAGCGCCTCGCGGGACTGGGCGATCGTGCACTACCAGCGCCCGGCCGGCGGTTACGCCGACTGGGGCCTCTACACCTGGGGCGACATCGACCCGGCGTACCAGACCGACTGGCCCAAAGGGCAGCCGTTCGCGGGTGAGGACTCCTTCGGCCGGTTCGCCTGGGTCAAGCTGAAGCCGGGCGCCAAGTCCGTCGGCTTCCTCGTGGTCGACAAGGACGGGACCAAGGACGTCCCGAACGACCGCACCATCGACGTGACGCAGACCGGTGAGGTCTGGGTCAAGCAGGGCGACCCGACGCTCTACCCGACCAGGCAGGCCGCCACCGGCGAGCCCGACCCGCCGGTGGACCAGAGCACCGCGGTCATCCACTGGCGCAAGGCGGACGGCAACTACGACGGCTGGGGCCTGCACCTCTGGGACGGCGCGGCCAATCCCACCGACTGGGGCAACCCGCTCAAGCCGGAGAAGATCGACTCGTACGGCGCGGTGTTCCGGGTGCCCCTGGCCGCCGGCGCCACCGGGCTGAGCTACATCGTCCACAACGGCGACACCAAGGACCAGCCCGACGACCAGCGGCTCGACCTCGCCACCGCCGGACACGAGATCTGGCTGCTGGCCGGGGTCAAGGGGCGGCTGCTGCCGGCGACCACCTCCGGCGCCGCGAAGGACCTGGACATCACCAAGCAGAAGGCGCAGTGGATCGACCGGTCCACCGTCGCCTGGCAGACCGGCCCGACCGACGGCAAGCGGTACGACCTGGTCGCCGCCCCGACCGGCGGGCTGAGCATCGCCGACGGGGAGCTGGCGGGGACGTACACCATGCTGCCGCTGCGGGCGCAGCGCAACGGGCTCACCGAGGCCCAGCGGCAGGCGTACCCGCAGCTCTGGGCCTACCAGGCCTTCAGCCTGGACCGGACCGACCTGGCCAAGGTGCCGGCGGCGCTGCGCAGCCAGCTCGTGGTGACCGAGCGGGACGCCGAAGGGCACCTGCTCGGCGCCACCGGGGTGCAGATCCCGGGCGTGCTCGACGACGTCTACCAGGCCGCCACCTCGGCCCGGCTGGGCCCGACGTTCGCCGGCCGGGTGCCCACCCTGGCGGTCTGGGCGCCGACCGCCCGCACGGTGTCGCTCCAGCTCTTCGACTCGCCGACGGCCGAGCCGAGGACGGTGTCGATGAGCCGTAACGACCGCACCGGCGTCTGGTCGGTGCGCGGTACGAAGGCGTGGAACGGCAAGTACTACCGCTACCGGGTCGAAGCCTGGCAGCCGGCGGTGCAGAAGATGGTCACCGCCTCGGTGACCGACCCGTACTCGGTGGCGCTCGCGCCGGACTCGACGCACAGCCAGATCGTCGACCTGAACGACCCGGCGCTGGCCCCGGCCGGCTGGGCGAACCTGCGCAAGCCGGCGGCGGTGCCGTCGTCCAAGGCGCAGATCCAGGAGCTGTCGGTCCGCGACTTCTCCATCGCCGACAGCACCGTGCCGGCCGAGCGGCGTGGCACGTACCTCGCCTTCACCGACCCCGGCACCGCCGGGATGAAGCACCTGACGGCGCTCGGCGGCGCCGGGGTCAACTACCTGCACCTGCTCCCGGCGTTCGACTTCGCCACCATCCCCGAGCAGCGGGCCGACCAGGCCCGGCCCGACTGCGACCTGGCCGCGCTGCCGCCGGACTCCGACCAGCAGCAGAAGTGCGTCGCGGCGGTGGCCGACAAGGACGGCTACAACTGGGGCTACGACCCGCTGCACTACACGGTGCCGGAGGGCGGCTACGCCGTCGACCCGGCCGGTGCGGAGCGGACCGCCGAGTTCCGGCAGATGGTCGCCGGGATCAACCAGGCCGGCCTGCGGGTGGTCATGGACGTGGTCTACAACCACACCTCGGCCGCCGGCGTCGACCCGAAGTCGGTGCTGGACCAGGTGGTGCCGGGCTACTACCAGCGGCTGCTGGAGGACGGCAGCGTCGCCAACTCGACCTGCTGCGCCAACACCGCCCCGGAGCACGCCATGATGGGCAAGCTCGTGGTGGACTCCCTGGTCACCTGGGCCAGGCAGTACAAGGTGGACGGCTTCCGGTTCGACCTGATGGGGCACCACCCGAAGGCGAACATCCTGGCCGTCCGGGCCGCCCTGGACCAGCTCACCGTCGCCCGCGACGGGGTGGACGGGAAGAAGATCCTGCTCTACGGGGAGGGCTGGAACTTCGGCGAGGTCGCCAACGACGCCCGGTTCGTGCAGGCCACCCAGGCCAACATGGCCGGCACCGGGATCGGCACGTTCAACGACCGGCTGCGCGACGCGGTCCGCGGCGGCGGCCCGTTCGACGGCAACCCGCGGCTGCAGGGCTTCGCGTCGGGGCTCTACACCGACCCGAACGGGGACGCCGTCAACGGTTCGGCGGCGGAGCAGAAGGCCCGGCTGCTGCACCAGCAGGACCTGATCAAGGTGGGCCTGACCGGCAACCTGCGCGGTTACCGGTTCACCGACTCCGCCGGCAAGGTGGTCACCGGCGCCCAGGTCGACTACAACGGCGCGCCGGCCGGCTACACGGCCGCGCCGGGCGAGGCGGTCACCTACGTCGACGCGCACGACAACGAGATCCTCTACGACGCGCTGGCGTACAAGCTGCCGCAGGGCACCTCGGCGCAGGACCGGGCGCGGATGCAGGTGCTCGCGCTGTCGGCCACCGCGCTCGGGCAGGGCCCCGGCTTCGTCACCGCCGGCTCGGAGCGGCTGCGGTCGAAGTCGCTGGACCGCAACTCGTTCAACTCCGGTGACTGGTTCAACCAGATCCGCTGGGACTGCGCCCAGGGCAACGGGTTCGGCGCCGGTCTCCCGCCGGCGGCGGACAACGAGAGCAAGTGGGCGTACGCCAAGCCGCTGCTGGCCGACCCGAAGCTGGTGCCGGACTGTGCGGCGGTCGACCTGGCCGACGCCCGGTACGCGGAGCTGGTGCGGATCCGGCAGTCCTCGCCGGTGTTCGGGCTGACCACCGCCGACCAGGTGCAGCAGCGGGTGGCCTTCCCGCTCTCCGGGGAGCAGGAGACCCCGGGCGTGATCACCATGACCCTGGACGCCCGGGGCCTGGGCGGAGAGTGGAGGTCGGTGACCGTGGTCTTCAACGCCACCCCGGAGGCGGCGACGCAGACGGTGACCAGCCTGCGCGGGGCGAACGTCGAGCTGCACCCGGTGCTGCGCAACTCCGCCGACCCGGTGCTGCGTACGGCCTCGTTCGACAAGGCCGGCGGCACGTTCACCGTGCCGGCCCGGAGCGTGGCGGTCTTCGTCCAGGAGTAGTTTGCGCGGGGTCGGCCCCCTGCCACCGTTGGTGGCAGGGGGCCGACCTTTTCCATCCGGCTGTTCGCTGTCAGTCGAAGCAGTCGTCGACGGTGTTGGCGCAGTTGGTGGGGTCGTTGTCGGTGATGGTGGATTCGTCGTCGAGGGTGACCTTGCCGTCGTTGT